>JASLHP010000201.1 GCA_030149625.1 Solirubrobacteraceae bacterium | reverse complement strand
TGCCGGTCTACCGCCATCCGTGGTATCAGCGTATGTACGGCTATGAGCAGGGCCTTTGTCCGGCAGCCGAGCACTTCTATTCCGGCTGCCTGTCGCTGCCGTGCTTCCCGCTGCTGAGCGCGGATGAGCAGGAGCATGTGGCCGCCGTCGTACGGGCGGCGTGCTGACGGAGTCTTCGCCTGCCAGCGCCGGCGGCTCGGGCCGGTCGCGAATCGCCGCGCCCGGCCGCTCGAGCGCGATTGCGCACCCGCAAGATCCGGTTCGCGCGTGCTAGACGTAGAACCTGAGGACGTTGTTCATCCGGGTCTCTCGTAGGCCGGGGGCGTCCAAGCCACCCGGTCTCGAGGAGAACACCGGATCAAGCTTCACGCCAACGCTCGCGTCGGCGCCAAGGGCGTGATGCTGGGCACCGAGTGAGCGGACGATGAGAAAGCCTCGGCCGGTCTGAAGCGCGTCCGCGCCAGCCCCGATCCTCCTCCCGACGCGCTTGGCACACCTGGAACAGATCCGCGGGCGCGGGCTGTGCAATAGCTGACGATCGGCGCGTCCTACCGCGGCTCGGGGCGCGCGAGGCGACGTTCGAGTCGGCGCGTCCTACCGCGGCTCGGGGCGCGCGAGGCGACGTTCGAGTCGTTCGCTTAATAAGCTGTCGAACCCATGTTCTCCAAGGTCCTCATAGCCAACCGCGGCGAGATCGCCGTCCGCATCGTCCGCGCGCTCGACGAGCTCGGCGTCGCGAGCGTCGCCGTGTACTCCGAGCTCGACCGCGACGCGCCGCACGTGACGCGCGCCGGCGAGTCCTACAACCTCGGCGACGGCCCGGCGGCTGAGAACTACCTGAGCGTCGAGAAGATCCTCGACGCCGCCAAGCGCGCGGGCGCCGAGGCGATCCACCCCGGCTATGGCTTCCTCGCCGAGAACGCGCCGTTCGCGCAGGCCTGCGAGGACGCCGGCATCGTGTTCATCGGGCCGCCCGCGTCCGCGATCGAGGCGATGGGCTCGAAGACGCGCGCGCGCGAGCTGATGCAGGCCGCCGGCGTGCCGATCGTGCCCGGCACCACCCAGCCGGTCGAGACGGTCGCCGACGCATTGCGCATCGCCACCGAGGAGGTCGGCTTCCCCGTCGCCGTCAAGGCCGCGGGCGGCGGCGGCGGCAAGGGCTTTCGCGTCGCGCTCACCGCGGAGGAGCTCGAGGGCGCCTTCGAGGGCTCGAGCCGCGAAGGCGAGAAGTTCTTCTCCGACCCCACCGTCTACCTCGAGCGCTACCTGCACGACCCGCGCCACGTCGAGGTGCAGGTGCTCGCCGACCGCCACGGCAACGTGATCCACCTCGGCGAGCGCGACTGCTCGATCCAGCGCCGTCACCAGAAGGTGATCGAGGAGTCGCCCGCGCCGCCGTGGGTCGTCGACCCGCAGCTGCGCGAGCGCATCGGCAAGATCGGCGTCGACGCCGCCAAGGCCGTCGACTATGTCGGCGCCGGCACGATCGAGGGCCTCTTCTCGATCGGCGAGGGCGGCGGCGAGCCCGAGTATTTCTTCCTCGAGATGAACACGCGCGTGCAGGTCGAGCACTGCGTGACCGAGATGACGACCGGCGTCGACATCGTCAAGGAGGGCATCAAAGCCGCGGCTGGCGAGGAATTGTCCTACGCGCAGGCCGACATCGAGCTGCGCGGCCACGCGATCGAGTGCCGCATCAACGCCGAGGACGCCTCCAAGAACTTCGCGCCCGCGCCCGGCAAGATCGGCGTCTACCGCGAGCCCACAGGCCCCGGCGTGCGCGTCGACTCCGGCGTCGTCGAAGGCGGCGAAGTCTCGCCGATGTACGACCCGATGGTCGCCAAGCTGATCGTCTGGGACGCCGACCGCGAGCAGGCCACCGCCCGCATGCTGCGCGCGCTCGACGAATACGAGATCGGCGAGCTGAAGACGCTGATCCCGTTCCATCAGGCGCTGCTCGCTACCGAGCAGTGGGCCAAGGGCGAGACGTGCAAGGACCTGCTCGAGGACAAGCAGTGGCTGAAGACGCTCGCGTTCCCCGCGCCCGCGCCACCCGCCGAGGGCGAGGACGAGCAGGCGGATAAGGTCGAGCAGACCTACGCCGTCGAGGTCTCCGGCAGGCGCTTCGACGTGCGCGTGATCGGACCGCCGTTCGCGGGCGGCGGCGCGGGCCCGGCGATGAACGGCAGCGGTCCCGCGGCCGGCGCGCGCAAGGCGCCCAAGCGCGGCGCGCGCAAGGCCTCCGGCGGCGGCGGCCCGGACACCCTCCCATCTCCCCTGCAGGGCAACATGTGGAAGGTGCTCGTCAAGCAGGGCGACGAGGTCGAGGAGGGCCAGCTGTTGTGCATCATCGAGGCGATGAAGATGGAGAACGAGATCACTGCGCACAAGGCCGGCATCATCGCTGAGCTGCCCATCAGCGAGGGCGCGCCGATCCAGGCGGGCGCGCCGATCGCGACGATCGTCTCAGGCGACCCGAGCTAGGGCGGCCCGCGGGGAGCCCGGCTGCCGGCGCGACTACGCGCCCGCGATCGCCCGCGCGTTCGCCGCGTGGATCGCTCGCTGCTGGCGCGAGCGGCGACCGGCCGGCAGTTCCGCGCCGGCGCCAAGCCGGCGCAGCTCGTTCAGATACGCCGCGTCCTCGTCGAGCAGTTCGGCGGCTTGCCTGCGATCCGCGATCGGCCCGTGGCCGGGCACCAGGTGCTCCGCCGTCGAGATCAGCGCCCGCAGGCGCTCCAGCGTCGCCAGATACGCGTCGACGGTGTCGCCGGCGTTGAGCACGGGGATCTCCACCGGCGACAGGTAGTCGCCGGCCACCAGCACGCTCGCCCACGCGATCCAGATGGCCATGCCGTCCGGCGTGTGGCCGTCGGCCGCGTAAAGCTCGAGCTCGGACTCGCCCAGCTCACAACGGCCGGGCACCGGCAGCGCCTGGACCGAGCCGAGCGCGAGCGGCCGTGCGCGCTCGATCATGAGCTCTTCGTCGAAGTCGCGCAGCTGCCGCTGCGCGTCGCCCGGCGAGGATCGCAGCCGCTCGGCGGTGCTCTCGGCGCACCCCAGCGTCACGTCCGGGAACGCGAGCCGCCCCAGCAGGTGGTCCCAGTCGCCGTGCGTGGCCAGCAGACCGCTGGGAGCGGGGAACTGTGCCTGCTCGAGCAGCGCCGGCAGCGCGTCGAGCTCATCGGGCAGCACCGGCGAGTCGACCACGAACGTCTCGTTGCCCGTCCCGCCCCCCGCCTCGCCGCCCGCCGCGCCTGCCGCGTCTTCTGCGCAGCCGCGGACGATCACGCAGTTGACCTGTAGAACCGCGCTCGTGACGACGATCACGTCGCGATGCAGCGAGACGGCTCGCACGCGCGAGGCCGGTCGCTAGGAGACGCCGAGCAGTTTCGCGGCCTCTTTGAGGCTGGCGACCTCTGCCGTCGGCTTCTTCTGGGAGGAGTCGAGCGTCTCCTTGTTGCGATTGACCCAGATCACCGGCACGCGCTGTTTGATGCAGGGCGCGACATCGTGGTAGTGGCTCGCGGCGACGTGCACCCAGCCGCGCTTGCCGCCCATGCGCCTGGCGCACTCGGTGAAGTGCGGCGGTTCGGGCTTGTAGGAGCGCACCTGCTGCGCCGTCACGACGAGGTCGAAGTCGATCGGGATGTGGCGGCGCGTCTGCCCGAGCAGCTTGTCGTCGATGTTCGACAGCAGGCCGAGTTTGTGCTTCTTGGCCAGCTTCGTCAACTGCACGCTCGTCTCCTTGAACGGCGCCCAGCGCTGCACCGAGTCGGGCAGGAAGCCCGAGCGCGAGGGCTCGAGCTGCCACTCCAGGCGTTTTGCGATCTCGATCGCGGTGCGCCGGAGCACCTCCGCGTAGAGCTCGTAGGAGCCGCCCTCGATCTCGCGCGAGATCTCGTGGAACATCGGGATCAGCACGCTGCGGTCGATCTCGACACCGTCGCGAGCGGCCTCCGCGGCGAACGCATCGTAGATCCCCGTCTCCCAGTCGATCAGGGTTCCGTAGACGTCGAAGGTGACGAAGGTGATGTTCTTGGGGATGGGCACCGCGCGGCATTATGCCCTGCGGGGCCCTCCGGGCGCGCTCAGCCTGCCGCGACCGGCCGCTGTTGCACCGGTTCTCCCAGCACCCGAGCCAAGACGACGCGTCGTTCCAGCCAAGACGACGCGCCACCCGAGCCAAGACGACGCGGACACGGACCCGCCCGCACGCGCTCGCCCGGCTTGCGTTAGAGTCCCGCGCCGCATGGATCTGCTGGAGTACCAAGGCAAGCAGCTGTTCGCCCGCCACGGATTGAGGGTTTCCTCGGGCCAGGCGGTGACGAGCGTCGAGGATGCCGTCAAGGCGGCCGCGGAGATCGGCTATCCGGTCGTCGTCAAGGCGCAGGTGCTGATCGGCGGACGCGGCAAGGCCGGCGGCGTCAAGCTGGCCGGCGACGAAGCCGAGGCGCGCGAGCACGCGAGCAACATCCTCGGCATGGACATCAAGGGCCACGTCGTGCGCACGCTGTGGATCGAGCACGCCTCGGACATCGCCTCCGAGTACTACGCCTCGGTGCTGCTCGACCGCTCGGCCAAGCAGCCGCTGATCATGTTCAGCGTCGAGGGCGGCGTCGACATCGAAGAGGTCGCCGAGCAGACGCCCGAGAAGCTGATTCGCCACCACGTCGACGCGCTCGACGGCCTCTCTCGCGCGGAGGCGGTGAAGATCGCCCGCGACGGCGGCGTCGACGGGGACGTCGTCGAGGGCGTCGCCGACGCGCTCGTGGCGCTGTACGAGGTGTGGCTCGAGGAGGACGCAACGCTCGCGGAGATCAACCCGCTGATCGTGACGCCGGGCACCGCCGGCGCAGCCGGCGGTCGCGAAGTCAAGGCGCTCGACTCGAAGGTCTCGCTCGACGGCAACGCGCTGTACCGCCACCCCGAGAACCAGGGCCTGTCCGACAGCGAGAACGAAGACCCGATCGAGCGGCGCGCGAAGCAGGAGGGCGTCCAGTACGTCAAGCTCGACGGCGACATCGGCATCCTCGGCAACGGCGCCGGCCTCGTCATGTCGACGCTCGACGTCGTCGCCCAGGCGGGCGGCTCGCCCGCGAACTTCCTCGACGCGGGTGGCGGCTCGGACGCGGAGAAGATCAAGCAGGCGGTGGACCTGCTGCTCGCCAACGACGCTGTCAAGGCCGTCCTGTTCAACATCTTCGGCGGCATCACCCGTTGCGACGAGGTTGCGCGCGGCTTGATCTCGGCCTTCGCGGAGATCAAGCCTTCGGTGCCGTTCGTCGTGCGCCTGGACGGCACGAACGACGTCGAGGGCCGGCGCCTGTTGCAGGCGGCGGCGCTCCCGAACGTGCACGCCGCCAAGACCATGAACGAGGCCGCGGAGAAGGTCGTCGCGCTCGCCGCCGGCGAAACCGTCGAGGCCGGCGTCTGATGTCGGTGCTGGTCGACAAGGCCACGCGCCTGTGCGTCGCCGGCATCACCGGACGCGAGGGCACGTTCCACACGCTCAACAACCGCAACTACGGCACGAACGTCGTCGGCGGCGTCACGCCGGGCAAGGGTGGCCAGGACGTCGACGGCATCCCCGTGTTCGACACGTGGGGACAGGCCGCCGTGGAGGCGCAGCCGAACACCGCGATGATCTTCGTGCCGCCGCGCTTCGCCGCCGACTCGATCCTCGAAGCCGCCACCGCGGGCGTCGAGCTCGTGATCGCGATCACCGAGGGCATCCCCGCACACGACGAGCTGCGCGTCTACAACACGCTGAAGCGGGACTTTCCCGGCACGCGCCTGATCGGGCCCAACTGCCCCGGCATCCTCTCTCCCGGCAAGGCCAACGTCGGCATCATCCCCGCGTCGTTCTTCCGCGCCGGCAGCGTCGGCGTCGTCTCGCGCTCGGGCACGCTCACCTACCAGATCGGCAACGAGATCGCTCAGGCTGGCGTGGGCTGCAGCACGATCGTCGGCATTGGCGGCGACCCCGTGCCGGGCTCGTCGTTCGTGGACGTGCTCGAGCTGTTCGAGGCCGACGCGGACACGGAGCTGGTCGTGCTCTCCGGCGAGATCGGCGGTTCCGCCGAGGAGGAGGCCGCCGAGTACATAGCCGCGCACATGAGCAAGCCGGTCGTCGCCTACATCGCCGGCTTCACGGCGCCCGCGGGCAAGCAGATGGGCCACGCCGGCGCGATCGTCTCCGGCAGCGCCGGCACCGCCGCGGCCAAGGCCGAGGCGCTCGAAGCCAAGGGCGTGCGCGTCGGGCGCACGCCCACCGAGACCGCCGCGATCGCCGTCGAGGTGCTCGGCGGCGCCTCGCTCGCGGCATCCTGATCGGCCCGCGGAGGAACGCCATGGCGGGGGCAAGCCGGCACCTCGACAGCCAGCTACGCTAGACGCCGATGGATCAAGAGGTGGCGCGCACGCTGGGCGAACTCGAGCGCAAGCTGCTCGAGCTGGAGCGCACCCTGAACGCGATCAGCGAGGGCGGCGAGCAGCCCTCGCAACAGCATCAGCAGACCTCGTTTGCGCCGCAACCGCAGACAGAGACACCGGCGGAGAGCTCCTCCCCGAGCGCTGGGCGCCAGCCCGTCAGCAGCTGGAGCAGGATCGTCGACGAGACCGTCGAGCCATCCGTCTCGCCACTCACGGCGCCCGTCCAGCCTGCCCAGGGCGCACCGGCGAGCTCGCAGCCGCCGGGCCCGCAACCTGTGCCGCCGGGCCCGCAGCTTCCCTCGCCGAGCTCGCAGCCTCCCCCGCCGGGCCCACAGCCTCCCCCGCCGCGCCCACAGGCTCCGCTCGCGCCGCGTGCGCCGCAGCCGCCACCACGGCCGCCGCGATCGCCCCTGCCACCGAGCTCCGCGGAGCTGCTGCGCTTCCGCGATCGGCTCGAGCAGTCGGCGCGCGAGCTGACCCACGACTACGACGAGCTGCTCGGACGCCTATCCTACGCCGCTGTGCCCACCACGGCCGGACCCACGATCTCCTTCGCACGCGGCGCGCCGTCGCTCGACATCGTCGACGTCGATGGCCTGCGCGACGCGGCCGTGCGCGCGTTCGAGAGCGACCCCGCGGGCACGACCGCTTACGGCACGTCTGTCGGTTACCCGCGGCTGCGCAGCTGGATCGCCGACCGTCACGGCGTGGAGCCCGAGCGCGTGCTGGTCACGAACGGATCGATGCAGGCGGACGCGTTCCTGTTCGAGCAGCTGGTGCGCTCGGGCGAGGAGGTGATCGTCGAGCGGCCGACGTATGACCGCACGCTGCTGTCGCTGCGCGGGCGTGGCGCGCGCGTACACGCGGTCGAGCTGCAGCCCGACGGCATCGACACGGACGCGCTCGCGCGCCTGCTGACAGGCGGTCCGAACGCGGCGCGCCCGACGCTCGCGCACATCATCCCCAACTTCCAGAACCCGGCCGGCTACACGCTCTCCTATGAGAAGCGCCGCCGGCTGCTGCAGCTGGCGGCCGATCACGGCTTCATGGTGTTCGAGGACGACCCCTACGTCGAGCTGCGCTTCAGCGGCGAGACGCTGCCGACGATGCTGTCGATGGACCCCGAGCGCGTGGTCTACGCCTCCTCGTTCTCAAAGACGGTGTGCCCAGGCATCCGCGTCGGCTACCTCGTCGGGCCGCCCGAACTGATCGGCGCGATCTCTCAGCTGGCGACGAACACGTACATCTCGCCGAACATGGTCGCGCAGTCGATCGTGTACGAGTTCTGCGCCTCGGGCGCGATCGAGCGCTCGATCGAGACCGTCAAGGCAGCGCTCGCGGAGCGCGCGCAGGCGCTCGCGAACGCGCTCAGCAGCGAGCTCTCCGACGCACAGTTCGAGATTCCGCAGGGCGGCTACTTCATGTGGGTCACGCTGCCCGAGGGCACCGACGTGGGCGCGCTCTACCAAGCCGCCGCCGAGCGCGGCGTCGCGTTCGTGAAGGGCACCGACTTCCTCTTGGAGGGCGGCGAGAACACGCTGCGCCTGGCCTACTCGGGCGTCACGCCCGAGCAGATCGACACGGGCATCGCGCGGCTAGCCGACGCTTACCGCTCGCTCTAGCCCGACGCGCGCGAACGCCGGCACCTGGCTGCGCCGGGGCGACTACCTCCCGTAGCGCTGGCCCAGCACGAGCTGCTCCGGCAGCGCCGTGCGCGGCGGCGGCGAGGGATCGGCGATCACCGACACCGTCTCGGCGACGCTCGCCGTGAGACCGAGCCGCCGCCCATCGGCGCTCTGCAGCTCGACGTGCTCGGGTCCACGCTCGGCCATGACCGCCTCGAGTCCCGGCTCGACGCCTGACGCCTTGAGGTAGTGCAGGAGATCCTCGGCCTCGTTCTCGAAGCGCAGCACGCGCACTTTGGCGCCGACCTCGACGTCGGCCAGCGGCACGCCCGCGAGGCGCGCGCCGGCGACGATCGGGTGTCCGTGCGGACACGTCTTCGCGTCTCCGATCGCGGCGAGCATGCGCTCCTCGAGCACCGGCGACATCGCGTGCTCGAGACGCTCGGCCTCCTCATGCACCTCGTCCCAAGGCACGCCGAGGACGTCCGTGAGGAAGCGCTCGATCAGGCGGTGACGGCGCACGATGCCCTCCGCGTGCTCGGCGCCTGAGTCGGTGAACGCGATCGCGCGGTCTGAGCCGCGCGTGATGTAGCCGTCGCGCTCGAGGCGGCCGATCATCTCGTGCACGGTCGGCGGCGAGAGCTGCATCGCGCGCGCGACGTTCGCGCCGGTCATCGGCAGGCCCGCCTCCTGCAGCCAGAACAAGCTCTGCAGGTACTCCTCCTCTGCGACGGTCGCGGTCTCAGCGGTCATTGCTGCAGCTGATCATATGTGCACTCGCGCGCGGGCTTGTCATCGCGCCAGCGGCGCAGCTTCGCGCCGTGGCGGATGCGTCCCGCGGAAACGTGGTCGAAGTCGATCTCGATCACCAGCTCGGGGCGCAACGCGACCCACTCGAGCTCCTTGCCGGCGCTCCAGCGACTGGGGTCGGCGGAGCCGCGCTCGCCCGTCTCATACGGCGCGAAGAAGCCGACCAGCCGTTTCTTCTCCGCGACGCTCAGCCCGGAGCAGTGGCCGACGACGCGCAAGCGCTCGCCGTCGTAGAGGCCGAGTATCAGCGCGCCGACGGTGTCCGGCTCCTTGCCGGGGCGCCAGCCCGCGACGATCGCGTCGATCGTGCGCACGCGCTTGACCTTCGCCATGCCCTTGCGCTCGCCGGGCCGGTACGGCGCGGAGCGTTGCTTGGCGATCGCGCCCTCCGCGGACTCGAGCCACCGCCGCGCCTCTTGCGCGGTGTTCACGGTGGGCATCAGCTCGACGGGCGCCCGCGCGAACGCTTCGTCTTCGAGCAGCCGCTCGAGCGCCGCGCGGCGCTCGCCGAACGGCAGCTCCAGCAGCGTGTCCTGTTCGCGCGCGAGC
>JASLHP010000169.1 GCA_030149625.1 Solirubrobacteraceae bacterium | reverse complement strand
CTCGTGACGACGCGCATCGGCCGACGCGATAGCGGCGCGCGATTCGCAGCCGGGCCGCTCACCGCGGGGCTGTGCGCTGCTCTGAGCGCGGTCAGCGTGTTCGCTTGCATAGTAGCGCTCGCGGCTGACCCTTCGCCGGCGCTCGGCCGCGTCAGCTCGCATGTATCGCTGGCAGCGATCGAACGCCAGGCCATGTGCGTGACGTGCAAAGTCGCGCTCAACGAGTCGCAGTCGCCGCAAGCCAATCTCGAGCGCGAATACATCCGCGGCCTGATCGACGCCGGCGAGGACGAAGCGGAGATCAAGCGCTCACTCGTGGCTCAATATGGCCCGACGGTGCTCGGACTGCCCAGCGCACATGGCTTCGGGCTTGCCGTCTATCTCGTTCCCGCCGCGTTCGTGCTCGCGCTGCTAGCCACCGTGCTGCTGCTGATACCCAACTGGCGACGCCGTAGCGCCGCGGCGAGCGCCATCGCCTCAGCCGCTTCGCTCAGCCCCGAAGACAGCGCCAGACTCGAGTCCGATCTCGCGCGCTTCGACTGAGCTACATCTGCTGTGGCGCGCTTACCCCAAGCAGATCCAGGCAACGGGCGATAGTCGACCTACTCGCCACGCACAGCGCGAGGCGAAAAGACTCGAGGTCACGCGGCTGCGCGCCGACCACTTGACAGTCACGGTAGAACGCCGTGAAAGACTGCGCGAGCGCCAAGGCGTACGCCGCGATCCGATGCGGCGCGCGGCGATCCGCCGCCTCCGAGAGCTCCGCCGGGAATGCCAACAGTTGCTCGACCAGCGCTCGCTCGGACGCGTGCAGTGGCTCGCGCTCGAGCTCCACGACCGCCGTGCGCACGCGCTCGGCGCCCGCCTTCTCGAGTATGGAGGCAATTCGCGCGTGCGCGTATTGCACGTAGTAGACATCGTTCTCGCTCGATTGCTCGCGCGCAAGATCCAAATCGAGATCGACGGTCGTGTCGTGCGAGCGCGCGAGCAGGTACCAGCGCGCCGCGTCCACTCCCACCTCCGCCACGAGGTCATCCAGCGTTACGAACTCTCCCGCGCGCTTGGACATCTGCGCGCGTTCGCCCGAGCTCATCAGGTGCACGAGCTGCATGATCAACAGCTCGAGCTCGCCGGGGTCACCGCCGAGCGCCTCATACGCCGCCTTCATGCGCAGCACATAGCCGTGGTGGTCCGCCCCCCACACATCGATCTGGCGCTGGAATCCGCGCTCGCGCTTGTCCTGGTGGTAGGCGATGTCAGACGCAAAGTAGGTGTGCTCACCGCTGGAACGCACCAGCACGCGGTCCTTGTCATCGCCGAAGTCGCTCGTGCGCAGCCACAGCGCGCCGTCGCTCGTGTATGTATGGCCCTGTTGCTCGAGCATCGCCAGCGTGTGCGCCACTGGGCTCGGATCGCCCTCGTGCAGCGAGCTCTCATACGCCCACGAGTCGAAGCTCACGCGAAAGCTCTCCAGCGACGCCGTCAACTGCCCGATCACGACCGCGACCGCCGTGCGTCCCAGCTCAGCCGGGTCCATGCTCGAGGCCTGTGCGAGCTGTGGCACGAGATCGGCCACATAGTCGCCCTGATAGCCGTCCTCGGGAACATCCTCACCGTGCGCGAGCGCCTGGATCGACTCGCCCAGCTTGACTACCTGCGAGCCCGCGTCGTTGACGTAGAACTCGCGCCGTACTTCGTGGCCGTGTAGCTCGAGCATGCGCGCGAGGGCGTCGCCGTAGGCGGCGTTGCGCGCATGCCCGACATGCATCGGGCCGGTCGGATTCGCCGAGACGAACTCGACCAGCACGCGCTCCGGCGCCGTCGCGCCACCGGACCCAAAACGATCGCCCGCCTCGAGCAGGTGCGCCAGCGCCGCCGTCACCCACGCGTCCGACATGAACAGGTTCACGAAGCCCGGGCCCGCGATCTCGAAGCGCTCGAGGCTCACGCCCAGCCGCGCCTGCAGGGCGCCGCCGAGGCGCTCCGCAAGCTCCCGCGGCGACACGCCCACGCCGGGCGCCAACAGCAGCGCGGCGTTTGTCGAGTAATCCCCGAATTGCGCGCGGCGCGGGCGCTCCAGCGTGATCGACGTGCGCCCGCCGTTGACCGGCGCCTCGCCCGCGAGCTCGGCCGCGACGGCGAGCAGCGTTCGCCGAAGCATCTCCGGTGAGGCTGCGCGATCGTCTGGCTCGGTCTCGTTCATGGGTCCGTTCTCGCAGCTTGCGATACTAGCTGCGTGAACGACCAAGACTCAGGCGCCGAGCGCCACATAAACATCCACCTGTCCCCCGAGATCATGGGGGGCGTTTACGCCAACTTCGCCAACGTCAGCCACTCCGACTACGAGTTCACCGTCACGTTCGCCCGCGTCGATCACGAGGTCGAGTCAGAGGAGGTGCCCGGCGTCGTCGTCTCGCGTGTCAACCTGTCGCCGCGCTTCATGCGCGAGCTGATCGACGCGATGGAGGACAACTACTCCAAGTGGAGCGCTCGCGAGGGCATCAAAAACCTGCCCGAGTACGGCGGCACCGAGGCTGGCACTGACGCGGAGTAGCGCCGTTGCGAACGACCCGGCGCGGAGGCTGACCGCGCCGTTGCAGCGAGAGTGATCGTGGAACGCCCGGCGAACAACGGTGTTCGTACCCTGCAAGGATGAAGGTCGCGGTCATCTCTGACATACACGCCAACCGGCACGCCTTCGAGGCGACGCTCGACGCGGTCGCCGCGAGCGACGCCTCCGAGCTCTGGTGCCTGGGCGACCTCGTCGGCTACGGTGCCGAGCCCGCCGCCTGTATCGAGCTCGCACGCGAGCACGCGGCCGTATGCCTCGCCGGCAATCACGACCTCGCTGTGACCGGCGAGATCCCGCTCGGCGAGTTCTCCAAGGGGGCCAGCATCGCCGCCCAGTGGACCAAAGAGGTGATCGCGCCGGAGAATCTCGCGTTCCTGCGGGGTCTGCGCCCTCACGCTCAGGAGGGACCCATCGGCCTCTACCACGCCAGCCCGCGCGACCCCGTCTGGGAGTACGTGCTCTCGGCGCTGCTCGCCGAGCTTTGCCTGGATGCGCAGCCTCACCGTATCGGCCTGATCGGCCACTCGCACGTCGCGCTCTCCTTCGCGCGCCTCCACGGCGAGCTGGCGACCGGCGAGCCGCGGCGCGACCGAGCGCAGCTCGACGTCGCCGAGGGCGAGTGGCTGCTCAACCCCGGCAGCGTCGGTCAGCCGCGCGACGGCGACCCGCGCGCTTCGTGGCTACTGCTCGACCTCGACGACATGGCCGCGTCCTTCCACCGCGCCGCGTACGACATCGCGGGTGCGGCCGGCGCGATCCGCGCGGCACGCTTGCCGGACTCGCTCGCCGAGCGCCTGGAGTACGGTCAGTGAGCACGCGCCGTGGCGATGAGGCGATGCTCGGCCACGTCCTCACGCGGACCTCGATCCTGCGCGTCGTGCTCGCCGCGACACTCGGCATCGCCGCTGCGCTGCTCGTGTCCTGCGGTGGCGCGAGCGGCAAGCTGATCCCACTCGCCGACGCCGGTCCGCTGCAGAGCGACTTCGAAACCGTCGCGCAGGACGCGGAAGCCGGCAATGGCAGCTGCACCGCGACCGAAGCCGCGATCCTGAAGACCG
>JASLHP010000154.1 GCA_030149625.1 Solirubrobacteraceae bacterium | reverse complement strand
ATTGAACCTCCCACAGGTGTGCGAGAGGCATCGACGCGGGTAGGTCCTTTGCGTACGCTTCCGACACGGCCGCCCGGCGTCCCTCCCAGGACGATCCTAGACGTCACTGATCTCAGATGTCAATACCTTCCAGATGAGCCTCTCTGAACGCCTCCACGCGCTCGACCGCCACCAGCAGCGCAGCCGCCGCCTGTCGTTCCTCGCCGCGGTGCTCAAGAAGTTCGGCGACGACCAGGCGGGCCAGCTCGCGGCGCTGATCGCTTACTACGGCTTCGTCTCGTTGTTTCCGCTGCTGCTCGTGCTCGTGACCGTGCTCGGCTTCGTGCTGCAGGGCGACCCCTCCGAGCAGAAGCGAATCCTCGACGGGACCCTGGGGCAGTTCCCGATCATCAGCGACCAGCTCAAGCTGCAGTCGCTGACCGGCAGCGGCGTCGGGCTGGCGATCGGCGTCTTCGGCTCGCTGCTCGCCGGCATGGGCATCACCGGCGCGGCACAGAACGCGTTCAATCGCATCTGGGACGTGCCCTTCAAGGATCGCCCCAGCTTTCTGCACTCGCGCCTGCGCGGAATCGGCATGCTCGCCGTGCTCGGCACGTTCTCGATCGTCTCGACCACGGCCGCCGGCTTCGTCGGCTCGTCCAGCCATGCCGCGCCAGACGTTCTCGCCGGGATCATCGTCGCGTTCGTGCTCAACCTCGCGCTGTTCATGACCGCCTTCAAACTCATGACAGCCGTCGACGTCTCGTGGCGCGATCTGCTGCCCGGCGTGATCCTCGCCGCCGTCTTCTGGCAGCTCCTGCAGCACCTCGGCGGCTTCTACGTAGATCACGAGCTCAAGCGGACGGGCCCCTTGTATGGCGTCTTCGCGCTCGTGCTGGGCCTGCTCGCCTGGCTCTACCTCGGCGCCCAGTTGACGATCTTCGCCGCGGAGTTCAACGTCGTGCGCGTGCGCCGCCTGTGGCCGCGCAGCTTCTTCTCCGAGCCGCTGCTCGAGGCCGACCGTCGTGCGCTGAGGTCATCCGCGGAGGTCGAGGAGCGCGTCGACGCTGAGAGCGTCGACGTCAGCTTCGAGCCATCCGATTAGCGCGTTTTGGCTCTACAGCGCCAATCCCGGATTGACCTTGGAAGTGCTTGTGTGCGCAATGACTCCGCGCTATACTAACTACACTTTCGTAAGCTCATATGGAGCGATTACCTATGACCTCTTCCACATCCCCCTCCGAGAAGCCATCAGGGCCGACGCAGCGTCTGCGGCTGATCCCGCTCGACGACACTGTCGTGTTCCCCAACATGGGCATCACGCTGACGATCGACGTCGGCGACGACGAGCGCGTCGTGCTCGTGCCGCGCCACGAGAACGAGTTCCTCGAGGTCGGCACGATCGCCGAGGTGTCCGAGCAGATCCGCCTACCCGGCGGCGGTCGTGCCGTCTCCCTGTCCGGCGAGCACCGCGCGCTGATCGGCGCCGCTGAAACCGGCCCGGCCGGCGAGCTGCGCGTCGAGGTCGACGAGCGCCCCGACAAGGTGCCACATGACAAACGCACACGCGAGCTCGAGCGCGAATACCGCGCGACCGTCGAGGAGATCCTCGAGCTGCGCGGCGACGACGGACGCATCTCCGCGTTCCTGCGGGCGATCGCGGAGCCCGGCGCGCTGGCCGACTCCGCCGGCTACTCGCCCAACTTGTCCTACGAGCAGAAGGTCGAGCTGCTGCGAACGCTGGACGTGACCGAGCGCCTGGAGCTGGCCGTCAAGCTGCAGCGCGAGTCGCTCGCCGAGCTGCAGGTGCGCAGGCGCATCCGCGAGGACGTGCAGGAGGGCGCCGAGAAGCAGCAGCGCGAGTACTTCCTGCGCAAGCAGATGGACTCGATCCGCAAGGAGCTCGGCGAGGACGACGCCTCGGTCGCCGACGAGTACCGCACCAAGATCGAGGACGCCGCGATGCCCGAGACCGTCAAGGAGCAGGCGCTCAAGGAGCTCGCGCGCCTGGAGCGCATGGGCGAGCAGACGGGCGAGTCGAGCATGATCCGCACCTACCTCGACTGGCTGATCGCCGTGCCCTGGGGCAAGCGCTCCGACGAGCGTCTGGACCCGGTGGCGGCACGAGAGGTCTTGGACGCCGACCACGCGGGTCTCGAGGACGTCAAGGACCGTGTCACCGAGTACCTGGCGGTGCGCAAGCTGCGCCAGGACCGCGGCATCGAGGCCGACCCGAAGTCGGGTGCGATCCTCACGCTGATCGGGCCTCCGGGCACCGGCAAGACCTCGATCGGCGAGTCGATCGCGCGTGCCACCGGACGCGAGTTCGTGCGCATGTCGCTCGGCGGCGTGCGTGACGAGGCCGAGATTCGCGGGCACCGGCGCACGTACATCGGCGCGCTGCCCGGGCGTCTGGTCAGGGCGCTCAGGGACGCCGGCACGATGAACCCGGTGATCCTGCTCGACGAGGTCGACAAGGTGGGCGCCGACTGGCGCGGAGACCCGTCCGCGGCGCTGCTCGAGGTCCTCGACCCCGCGCAGAACCACTCGTTCCGCGACCACTACCTCGACGTCGAGCTGGATCTCAGCCAGGTGATGTTCCTGGCCACGGCCAACGTGGCGGACACGATCCCCGGGCCGCTGCTCGACCGCATGGAGGTGATCCGTTTCGACGGCTACACCTCCGAGGAGAAGCTGGCGATCGCGAAGGGCTATCTGTGGCCGCGCCAGCGCGACCGCAACGGCCTGCGCGAGAACGAGGTGACGATCTCCGACGAGGTGCTGCGGACGATCATCGCCGAGTACACGCGCGAGGCCGGGGTCAGGAACCTCGAGCGCATGGGCGAGCAGACGGGCGAGTCGAGCATGATCCGCACCTACCTCGACTGGCTGATCGCCGTGCCCTGGGGCAAGCGCTCC
>JASLHP010000150.1 GCA_030149625.1 Solirubrobacteraceae bacterium | reverse complement strand
TCGTCGAGCCGCTCGTATGCTTCGCTCAGAGACGAGACCGCCGCGCCGAGCTTCTCGGCGGCCTCCGCGATCGTGTCGAGAAGCTGCTGTCTGGCGTCAGCGGTCGTGTAGGGCATCCTGCACCAGGTTAGTGCGCGCGCTGTCAGGCGATCGCGTAGACGACCGAGATCTGCGTGCTCAGCGTGCAGCTGACGGCGCTTGCCTGCTTGGCGGTGGCGTGCTTCTTGCGATGCTTGACCGTAGGCTTCCTGACTCCGGTGGCGGCCGGTGCCGCGGCCTCGCTCAGCGGTGCGACGGACTGCGAGGGCGATCCGAAGTCCGGCTGTTCGCCCTGATATTCGACGTAGCCCGCTTCCGCACCGCCGCTGCAGTCGATCGAGCCACCACCTTCGACGATGCTCTGCACGCCGCCGAGCGTCACTGCCGCCTTGCCGGCGAGGAATTCGGCCTTGCTCTGGCCGTCGGTGAGAGCGGCGGCCATCGCTTCGCGGTAGATCGTGTTCGCCGTCGAGGCACTTGCGCCCTGCGCGATCGGTGCCGTCGCCACGCCCTCGACGGCGATCGTGCGCGCGGGCGTGCTCGTTGTCGGGGCTTCGGCGGCCGCGACGCCAAGCATGTTCACGACGACCAACGCCGCCGCCACAGCCATCGTTGCCGCAATCGCGCTCCTCATCGCTCTGACGATGCTAGCGCGCCGTCAGCCAGCTCCCTTGCGCGCAACAGCACGGCGTCGATCATCGCCTCGGTGAGCTTGCCGGTGAACGTGTTCTGCTGGCTCGGGTGGTAGCAGCCGATCAGCCGGTATCCATGAGCCGTCGACTCGTTGCCGTGGCCGAAGTGCGGTCGTGGCCGCAACGGCGGACCAGGCTCGGCGACGGCGGCGGTCAGGCGCAGCGCCGCGTCCCACGCAAACGCGCCGAGGCACACGACGACGCGCACCGCGTCGAGCAGCCGCAGCTCATCGACGCTCCACGGCAGGCAGCGGTCGCGCTCCTCGGGGGTCGGACGATTCGCGGGCGGCGCGCAGCGCACCGCGGCCGTGATCCAGGCGTCGCCGAGCGCGAGGCCGTCGTCGCGATTGCGCGAGAGCGCCTGGTTGGCAAAGCCCGTGCGGTGCAGGGCCGCGAATAGGAAATCTCCCGAACGATCGCCGGTGAACATCCGGCCTGTGCGGTTTGCGCCGTGCGCGGCGGGCGCGAGGCCGAGCAGCAGCACCCGCGCAGAAGGATCGCCGAAGCCCGGAAGCGCTCGCCCCCAATACTCCTCCTCGGCGAACGCGGCGCGTCGCTCGCGGGCAACCAGCTCGCGCCAGTCCACCAGCCGCGGGCAGCGCCGGCAGCTGGCGACGTCGGTTGCCAGCGTTCGCAGCGCGACGGCTCTTTGCGATTGCACATTGCAGTAGTAGCATCGCGCGGGAGATGCCGCTGTGGGTCTGGATCCTGTTTGCCGCCGCGCTCGTGAAGATCCCGCTTGCTGCCCTGATGCTGTGGATCCCGTTCCGCGACGACCAGGCGATGATCTCGCGCGAGATGCCCGACTCCCCCGAAGAGGACGGCGGCTCCAAGGCGCTCCCGGCGGGCCCTACCGACCCACGCCCGCGCTCGCCGCGCCCGCCGCGCCCGCGGCGCGACCCGCACGGCTCATCCTCGCCCTCCTCTCCGCCGCGCGTGCGCAAGGGCACGCGCCGGACGCGCACCTCGCCGCTGCAGATCGTGCCCTGATCGCTCAGCGGTTGCGCTTGCGCTGCTGACGCGCAGCCTTGGCCTTGGCTCGCCGCTTGCGCATCGCGGCCTCGGAGTGGCCCGCGGAAGCGCCGCGCTCGAGCATCTCGCCGGTGGTCGCGGGGCGACCCTGCGCACGTCGCGCATGATCACGTACACGATCCCGATCAGCAGCGCAGCCGCGACGCCACCGCCGATCAGCAGCAGGCTTTTCGAGTTCTGCGGTTCGGACGTCGAAGCCGCCGACGTCGTCGCGGTCGTCGTCGTTTCTGTCGGTTCTTCTGTTTCTGAGCTTTTCGTCAGTTCACTGAGCGCGCCACCTCCGCCGAGGCCCACCGCGAACGCGGCCGGGGCCGATACGCCGGCGCTCGCCAGCAGCACGGCCAGCAGCAGTGCGCAGAAGCTCGCGCGCAAGCCCCGCGGTGTCGAACGGAAACGACTCCCCACGAGCCGAGCATACCGGCTGGGCGATTGGGCGGCCGGCGTTCTCGTGCGCCCGAGCCAGCTCCCGCGTCTGTGCCTGCGCACGCATAGAATGCCCGGCCATGGCCCCCAAACAACGCCAAGTGCGGATGGAGCAGCGCGGCGGCCTCGAGGCGATCCAAGCGCTCGAGCAGCGCTCGGACGAGGAGCTCGAGGCAGAGACCAAATACAAGGCCGCCGCGTTGGCGATCCTCGGCGCACGCGCGTCCGAGCGCTTCGACGCGGAGGCCGCGCGTGCCTACTTCCAACGGGCCATCGCGGCCGCGCGGCCGCAGGAGCGAATGCAGCTGAGGCGCATGGCGGACGCATCGCTGGCGCTGGCGGAACGTCGCGCCGGCGACCTCAAGAGCGCCGTCGAGCGGCTGGGTCAGGCACCGCCCACCGGTCGCCAGATGTTCGCGCTGCGCGCGATGGGGCTGCTCGTCCCGCCGGCGTCGGCTGGCGTCCTCGCGCGCGTTCGCGGGGTGCTGCTGATCATCGCGCTGATCCTGCTGCTGCTCGCCGCCGGCCTCGGGATCGTCGAGTTGATCTCGCTTCCGTTCGGAGGCTTGGGCCTGGCGCCGGGAATCCTGCTCGGGCTGTTCCTGATGATCGCCGTGCTGGTCGTCGTCGGCATGATCGGACGGCGCCGCCGCGACCGCGCGCGCGCCGCCACCGGCGCGTCCTGACGCCGCTCCCGCGCACGCGCTGCGCGGGACACTAGGCTTGAGCTCAACGTGTCTGCGCCTGTTTGCCTGGTCGTGAACCCCGCCGCGGGCGGCGGCAGAGCGGGCCGCCTAGCGCCGGAGGCGGAGCGGGCGCTGCGCGCGCGGGGATTGACGGTGCGGCGTGTGAACACGCGCGACCTGGAGCATGCGCGTGCGCTCGCCGTCGAGGCGGCCGGCAACGGCGAGACGATCGTGGCGCTGAGCGGCGACGGCATGATCGGTGCGCTCGCGGACGCCGTGCGATCGTTGCCGGGCGCGGTGCTGGGCGTGATCCCGGGCGGACGCGGCAACGATCTGGCGCGAGTGCTCGAGATTCCCGACGATCGTGAGGCGGCCGCCGCTATCATCGCCGCGGGACACACGCGCGCGGTCGATCTCGGGGTCGTCTTGGCCCGCGATGCGGCGGACGGCGACGAGGAGCGCTCTGGCGCTCGCGCGTTCGTTGGCATCGCCTCGGCGGGATTCGACAGCGACGCGAACCGCATCGCCAACGAGGCACCGGCGTGGCTCGGAGGCCTCGTATACGTGTACGGCGCGCTCGGGGCATTGATCTCGTGGCGCCCGGCGCGCTTTGAGATCGAGCTCGAACCACCCGGCGAACGGCGTACGTTCACCGCCTTCACGGTCGGTGCGTGCAATTCGAGGACGTACGGCGGCGGTATGCGCGCGGCGCCGGACGCGATGCTCGACGACGGTCTGCTGGAGGTCATCGTGCTCGAGAATGTCGGCAAGCTTGCGTTTCTGACGAGGATCCTGCCGAAGGTGTTCAAGGGCACGCACGTGCGCGAGCCCGGCGTGCACGTGTTTCGAGCACGCGAGATCATGCTCAGCGCGGACCGCCCGTTCTCCATGTACGCCGACGGCGACCCGATCGGTGAGCTGCCGCTGAGGGTGCGGGCGCTGCCGGCGGCGATCACGATGCTCACCCCCGCGCACGCCGGGGCGGCGTTCTCGAAGAGCTGATGGCGGACGCACTCACGGCCAAGCTCGCGCTCGCGCGCGGCGTTGGGGCAATCTCACGCATGCGCGGCGGCGGCGGCACGAGCGCCCCGGGCAAGCTGCTGATGCGCCTGGCGCCCGATGCGATCGGAGAGCTGGGCGCGCGCCTGGTGCGCGGCAGCGTGCTGATCTCGGCGACGAATGGCAAGACGACGACCGCGGCGATGGCCGCCGGCATTCTCGAGCGCGCCGGCGTCGCGCTCGTGCACAACCAGGCGGGCGCGAACATGGCCGGTGGGATCGCGACGACGTTGCTCGACGCGGCGCGAGGGCGTCACGCGATCGCGGGCGAGCTGGGGCTGTTCGAGGTGGATGAGCTGTGGCTTGCGCGCCTCGTCCGTGAGCTGCGCCCGCGCGCGATCCTGCTGGGCAATCTGTTCCGCGACCAACTCGACCGCTACGGCGAGCTCGATACGATCGCCGAGCGCTGGGGGGAGGTGCTGGGCGCGCAAGCGACCGCCGGCGGCGCCAACGGCGCGGGCGCGGGGCGCAAGCTCGTACTGAACGCGGATGACCCGCTGATCGCGGACCTCGGTCGTGAGCACGCGGATGTCGTCTACTTCGGAATGGACGACGACTCGCTGGCGCTCGCCGGCATGGCGCACGCGGCCGACGCAAAGCACTGCCGGCGCTGCGGCGCGCCGTACACGTTCGATGCGATCTACCTCGGCCACCTTGGCCACTACCACTGCGAGAGCTGCGGCCAGTCGCGCCCGGAGCCGATCGTGACCGCCGAGGACGTGCGCCTGCGGGGCGTGCGCTCGGCGCGCTTCACGCTCAGCACCGCCGCT
>JASLHP010000127.1 GCA_030149625.1 Solirubrobacteraceae bacterium | reverse complement strand
TACTCAGCCGCGAAGCGCGCGGCGAGCGCCGGCGTGCGGCGCGCTCCGAGGCCGCCGACGATCACAGGCGGGTGAGGCCGCTGGACGGGCTTGGGCAGCGCCGGCCCGGGCGCCAGGTCGTAGTGGCGGCCGTGGAACTCGTAGCTCTCGCCGAGCGGGGTGCTCCACAGGCCGGTGAGGATCTCCAGCTGCTCCTCCAGGCGATCGAAACGCTCTGCCAACGGCGGGAACGGGATCCCGTAGGCCTTGTGCTCGGACTCGAACCAGCCGCTGCCGAGCCCCACCTCGACGCGCCCGCCGCTCATCGCGTCGACCTGGGCGACGGCGACGGCCAGAGGACCCGGCAGCCGGAAGGTCGCCGAGGTGACCATCGTGCCGAGGCGGATGCGCCCGGTCTCGCGCGCCAGCGCGCCGAGCGTCACCCAGGAGTCGGTCGGCCCCGGCTCGCCGTCGCCGGGTTTGATCCGCAGCAGGTGGTCCGAGCGGAAGAACGCCCCGAAGCCGTGCTGCTCGGCCGCCTGCGCCATCCCCAGCTGCGCGTCGTAGCTTGCACCTTCCTGCGGCTCGGCGAAGATCCTCAGCTCCACGAGTTGGCCTCCTGGTTGCGGGGAGCCGGCACGGAGCGCCGGCCGATCACTTGCTCAGAGCCCCACCATGACACCCCGCGGGCGTTTACCCTCCCCGGCGATGAGACGTTCAGCGGCATCGGCGGCCGCTCTGCTCGCGCTTTTGGTCGGCGGCTGCGGTGGCGCCCACAAGACGGCCGAGGTCACCGTCTCGGGAGGACCCACCAGCGTCGTGAACCTCTGCTTCGTGCTCAAAGCGAGACTCGAGGGCATCGAGCACCACGCCGCGATCATCGACCCCCAGCCGGCCGCACTCCAGGGCAGGCTGCCGGCCGAACGCATCGCGAGGGCAAGCGGCGAAGCGATCGACACGAGCCGTCAGACGGCTTCGGAGCTGAAGGCCAAACAGGCGCCCGGAGCGTCGCTGCAGGCGCTGCGCGCGGCCGAGCGCTCCTACCGTCGCCTCGCGCGGCGGCTGAAGGGCGCGAGCGCTGCCAACGGCAGCGACGGCCTGCGGATGCAGGCGGCGTTCCTGACGATCGCGGGAAACGAGATCCGCGGCTGCCTGCCGCCCGGCTAGGGACGGCCCGCAGCGGCGCCGCTCAGCGCGCTTCGAGCTGCACGATCGGGATCTCGCGCCCCGCTGGCGCCGCGCGCTGCCGGTAGGTAGCGAACCCCGGGAAGACGCGGTCGGCGAGGCCCCACAGCCGCATCCGCTCGCTCTCGTCGGTCACGACACGGGCGCGGAACGGGCGCCCGCCGAGGAACACCTCAGGGTGAGCCCGGACGTTGTGCAGCCAGGCGGGGTTGCCGGGGTGGCCGGCCTTCGAGGCGACGATCGTGACCAGGTCGCCGTCGTGGAAGTAGATGACGGCGTTGGACCGGGGCAGACCCGTGCGCGCGCCGCGCGTCTCGAGCAGCGCCGTCGGAAGCAGCATCCCGGTGCCGATTCGCCCGCGGCTCAGACGGAGCAGAACCGGATCGAGCCGCCAGACCACTGCGCTCCACAGCCGGGTGCGCGAGAGCCACGTCGCGGGGCGGCTGCCGGCCGCCGCTGCGAGCGCTCGATAGGACAGGCTCCGCCGCGCGAGCGGATCGACGCGCCGCAGCCGGCCCTGCGCCTGCTCAGTCGTCGAAGGACTCCTCCTGCATCCGCGAGCGCAGACGCAGGACGGCCTTCGTGTGCATCTGGGAGACGCGCGACTCGGTCACCCCGAGCACCTCGCCGATCTCCCGGAGCGTCAGATTCTCGTAGTAGTAGAGGGCAATCACGAGCTTCTCGCGCTCGGGAAGCTTGGCGATCGAGTCCGCGATCCGGTCCTTCAGGTCCCCGACGTCGAGCGCCCGCGAGGGGTCCGGCGCGTTCGGGTCCTCGATCGTGTCCATCAGCGACACCTGGTCGCCGCTCGAGTCCGAGACGCTCCAGAGCTCGTCCAGCGCGACGATCGAGGAGTGCGAGATCGCGAGCAGCGAGTCGTTGAGTTCGTCGAGCGTGATCCCCATCTCGTCGGCGATCTCCTGGTCGGTGGGAGCGCGCTGGAGCAGGTGCTCGAGCTTGGCGTTCGCACGCTCGACCTCGCGGGCACGGGCGCGCACGCTGCGCGGCACCCAGTCCAGCGAGCGGAGCTCGTCGATGATCGCGCCCTTGATGCGCATGATCGCGTAGGTCTCGAACTTGATGTCGCGGGAGAGGTCGAAACGCTCGATCGCGCTGATCAGGCCCACGAGGCCGTACGAGATCAGGTCCGCCTCCTCGACGTGCGGGGGCAGGCCTGCCGCGGTGCGCCCCGCCACGTACTTGACCAGCGGCGAGTACGCAACCACCAGGCGCTCGCGCACGCTCTGGTCGCCCTCGGTCTTGTACCGGCGCCAGAGTTCGCGCAGCTCGATCGGTTTGACGTTTGTCTCCAGGGTGTTCCTTTCCCGGATTCAGGCCCGAGGATGACTGCGCGCGTAGGCGCTTTTGAGCCTCGCGGACTCTACCCGAGTGTATATCTGCGTGCTGGAGACGCTGGCGTGCCCGAGCATCTCCTGGATGCTGCGCAGGTCGGCGCCGCCGTCGAGCAGATGCGTGGCGAAGCTGTGCCGCAGCGCGTGCGGCGACGCGCCTTCGATCCCCGCCCTGCGGGTCCAGCCCGCGAGCCTACGGCGGACGTCGCCGGTGCCCAGCGGACGCCCGCTGCGGCTGAGGAACAGCACGCCCGGATCTCCTGCGGACGTGGCCGAGCTCGCGCGCGCCCGCAGCAGCGCGCCACGCGCGCGCTCGACGT
>JASLHP010000086.1 GCA_030149625.1 Solirubrobacteraceae bacterium | reverse complement strand
ACTCGAACCCCGGACCCCTTCATTACGAGTGAAGTGCTCTACCAGCTGAGCTACGTCGGCGCGGGGTCTGATGCTAGCGCCGCGAGCGCCTCCAGTAGCGACTCGCCGTGCTTCTCGCAGAACGCCGGCCCGACGCCCCTGACCTCGAGCAGCGCGCTGACGCTGCGCGGCCGCGCGCGCAGCAGCGCCCGCAGCGCAGCGTCGGTCGCGACCGTGTATGCGGGCTTGCCCTCCGCGCGCGCGAGCCGCCATGCGCGCAGCTCGTCGAATGCGCGTTCGTCGACGGGCTCGAGCTCCTCCTCTGCCAGCGCGGCGGTGCGCCCGCCGGGTCCCGGCGCACCGGCGACGGCACCGCGCACGCGGGCCTCTGCGGATCTACGCGCGCGGCGCGAGCTCGTGGGCGCGCGCTCGAGCGCCGACGCGAGCGCCTCGTCGGGGTCGCAGACGTCGCAGCAGCGGCCGCTCGGCGCACCGTGCGCGCCGTCGCCGAAGTGATCCAGGATCTGGCGCCGCCGGCACGTCCGGCCGTCTGAGCTGAAGCGCTCGATCGAGCGGTAGGACTCCCAGCCACGGTTGCGCGACGCCTGGATCGCCGTCTGCGCGAGGCGCGGGCTGCCCTTGCCTGTCAGCGTCACGAGCAGCCCGTCGTGGCCGCCGGGCCGCAGCTCGAGCGCGCCGGCGCGCTCGGCCACGGACAACAGCACGCGCTGGCGCTCGCCCAGCTCGCCGTGACCGACGGTGACGACGTCGCCACCCTCGCCAAAGGCGCGCAGGCTGGCGACGAAGCTCTTGACGTCCGCGACCGTCATCTCGCGCTCCTTGATGAACCTGATCAGTCGTCCCAGGTCCATCCGCGACGCGAGCAGCAACGCGCGCGCCGGCTCGCCGTCGCGGCCGCCGCGCCCCGCCTCCTGGTAGTAGGCCTCGAGGCTCGTCGGTAGCGCCCAGTGCGCGACCGTCCGGACGTTGGCCTTGTCGACGCCCATCCCGAAGGCGTTCGTCGCGACGACGACCTCGGCGCGGCCGTCCATGAACGCGGCCTGGCTCTCGCGCCGGCGCTCTGGGGTCATGCCGGCGTGGTAGGTGACGGTCGCGATGCCCTCGCGCGCGAGGTCCTGCGTGACCTCGTCCGTGTCCTTGCGCGTGCCGCAGTAGACGATCGCCGGGCGCGCGCTCGGCTCGCGCAAGACGTGTAGAAGCGCGGCGCGCTTGCGCGCGACCGCGCCCTTGCCCTCGACGCTGACGACGTCGAACGTCAGATTGGGGCGGTCGAAGCCGGAGCGGATCGACGCCCACTCGCGCAGTCCGAGCCGCTGGGCTATCTCCTGCGCGACGCGTGGTGTCGCGGTCGCCGTGGCCGCCATCACCGCGGGGCGCCCGAGCGACTCGATCGCGTCGTGAAGCCGCAGGTAGTCGGGCCGGAAGTCGTGCCCCCACTCGGCCACGCAGTGCGCCTCGTCGACGACGAACAGCGACACCGTCCTGCTCGCCAGCGCGGCTCTGAAGGCGCCGGAGGCGAAGCGCTCGGGCGCGGCGAGCACGAGCTGCGTCTCGCCGGCCTCGATCGCCCGCAGGGCCTGGGCGTTGTGACCCTCCTCCATGCCGGACGCGAGCATCGTTGCGCGCAGGCCCGCCTCGCGCATGCGGCGCCACTGGTCGGACATGAGCGCTATCAGCGGGCTGACGACGACGACCAGGCCAACGCCGGCCGGCGAGGAATCGGCGTCGCCGGCGAGCGCCGGCAGCTGATAGCACAGCGACTTGCCGCCGCCCGTGGGCATCACGACGAGGCTGTCGCGGCCTTCGAGCGCCGCCTGCACCGCCTCGCGCTGGCCGGGCCTGAACTCGTGCAGCCCGAAGCGCGCCAGCAGCTGCTCGGGCGTTGGTGTGCCGGCCGAGCGCTCGCCGAGCTCGCTCGGCGGCGTGAGTGTCGTCGCGTGCACGCCCCTCACGCTACCCCTCGCTGCGGCCGGGACGCTGATGTGCCTCGTCGCTGACCCCTGGCGCCGCTACGCCCTGCGACGCCACACGACCGTAGCGCCGCGCGAGGGCACGAGGATCAGCTTGGGCCGGCGTGTGAGCTCGTCGCGACGTCCGCGCCAGCCGTCGGGGGCACGTGGTTCCAGCTCGCCGAGAATCGTGCGCAGGATCACTTTCATCTCCAGCTGCGCGAACGTCGCGCCGATGCAGCGACGGATGCCGCCGCCGAACGGAATCCACGAGAAGGAATTGATCGCCCGCCCACCCTCGTTCTCGAGGAACCGCTCCGGTCTGAACTCGGTGGGGTTCTCGTACACGCCGGGGTTGCGGTTGGTGAGATAGACGGATGCAACCGTGAGCGTGTCCGCGGGGAGCACGTAGCGCCCGACCTGCAGTTCCTGCTTGAGCGTGCGAAACACGACCGGCGCGACGGGACGCACGCGCATCGTCTCGTTGATGACCGCCGTCAGGTACTCGTCGCCGCCGCCGTCGCGCCCGGCGTCGACCTCGGCGAGCAGCCGCGTCAGCACCCGCGGATGGCGTACGAGCCGCTCGAGCGCCCACGCCAGCGACGTCGCGGCGGTCTCGTGCCCGGCGAGCAGCTGCGTCACGAGTTCGTTGCGCAGCTCCTCATCGGTGAGCCCGACCCCCTCGTCGTCGCGCGCGAGCAGCAGCAGCGACATGATGTCCGAGCGGCTCTCGAGGTCGCTCTGCGCGCGCCGATGCTCGATCTCCGCGTAGATCATCGTGTCGAGGCGATCGAGCGCGCGTCCGAGCGTGCCGGGCGGGCGCTCGCCGCTCGGCGGGCTGGCGAGCATGCGCAGCACCGTGCCGATGTGCACGGGGTCGATGACCTCGTCGATCGCCTGCTTGAGCGGAGCCATGCGCTCGGCTTCGACGCCGAACACCGCGCGCAGGATCACGTCGAGCGTGATCGCGCGCATCGGCGGCAGCGTGCGTACCGGCGTGCCCAGCCGCCAGCCGGCCATCTCGCGGCGCGTGGCCTCTTCCATCGCCTGCTCGTGCTCGCGGATGCGCTCGCCGTGGAACGCGGGCAACAGCAGCTTGCGCTGACGCATGTGTGCGGGCCCAGTC
>JASLHP010000080.1 GCA_030149625.1 Solirubrobacteraceae bacterium | reverse complement strand
TCGGCGGGGCGCGGGCGCAGCGGGCTGTCCTCGCCGCAGGCCAGCCCGTGCGCGAGCGCCCCCGGCGCCCCGAAGCGATCGCTCAGCGCCGCGCGCCCGAGCCTTGCCAGCTCGCCGAGCGTGCGCACTCCCAGGCGCGAAAGCGGTTCGATCAGCGCGGCCGTGTCCTCGCGAAAGCCGAGCAGCTCGACCGGACGCGCGGCGAGCCAGCGCTTTGCGTCGAGTGTGGGCGGGCCTTCGATCACGAGCGGACGGCGTGAGCGCACCGCCAGCGCGGCCGCCAGCGCGCAGAAGCGCGTCGGCCCGGCTCCGATGCGCACTCCCCGTGTCGCTGGGCGTGCGGGATTCGCGAGCGCCCCGGCGGCGGCTGCGATCGTCGCGCTCAGCGGACCGTGGATGGCGCGCAGCGCGTCGCTCTCGAAGTACGCGAGCCCCGGCCGCGCCGGCTCGACGGCCGCGCCGATCGCCTCCAAGGCGCACAGCGCCGCCTCCCACGCCTCCGCCACCAGCACGGGGTCGCCCGGCACGAGCACCAGGTCGGGACACCGGGCGAGCGCCTCGCCGAGCGGCATTCCACGGGTCACGCCATCAGCCTCGGCCGCACCCGAGACCTCCCCCAGACGCTGTTCGCCGCCCGCTGGCGGCGCCACCGCCAGTGCGCGTCCAGCGAGCGTCTGGCGAGCGAGGCTCGACCCTGCGCCCGCCGCCACGACCAGCTCGAAGCGGGGAATGTTGACGCACACGACCATGCGAACACATGTTCGTATGGTCGTGGCTGGCCCGCAACAGATGGGCGTCTACCAGCTAGACATCATCAGTCCATCGTCAGCGGCCCCTCGGCGGAGCCGCTCAAGAACTGGCGCACGAACGGGTTCTCCGAGGCGAACATCCTCTCGGCGGTGCCTGCCTCGACGATCCGCCCGCGCCACAGGATTGCGATGTATTCGCCGATCTGGCGCGCGGAGGCGATGTTGTGGGTGACGACCAGGTAGGTGCCTTTGTGGATCTTGTGCATCTCCTGGATCAGGTCGCACAACAACGCGGTGCGCACTGGATCGAGACCCGAGTCGGGCTCGTCGAAGATCACGATGTCGGGCTCCATCACGAGCGCGCGCGCGAAGCCCGCGCGCTTGCGCATACCACCCGACAGCTGTGAGGGCAGGTCCTGCATCGCGTCGGCGAGACCGACGTCGGTGAGGCGTTCGCGTACGCGCTCGGCGATGAAGCCCTCGCTGTAGTCCGTGTGCTGGCGCAACGGGAAGGCGACGTTGTCGAACACGTTCATCGAGCCAAACAGCGCCCCGTCTTGAAACAGCACGCCGATCTTGCGCCGCAGCGCCAGCAGTTCGGGCATCGTCAGGCTCTTGACCAGTTTCCCTTTGACTTCCAGGTCGCCCGAGTCGGGGAACATCAGCCCGATGATGTGCTTGATCAGCACGCTCTTGCCGGTGCCCGAAGGGCCCAGCACAACCGTGATCGTGTCCTCGGGGAAGGCGACGTTGAGGCCATCGAGCACCGACACTCCTCCGAGGCGCTTGTGCACGTCGAGGGCGCGGATCGACCAGTTGCCGTCGTCGCCGTCTCCGGCGAGGTCGAGATCGCTTGCGTGGTACTGGTGGCGATCCTCGGACATCACTTCGCTCCTTCGTAGACCGCGTGGGGGAATTCGCTCGTGTGGCCGTTGAACGTGAACGGACTCTGCTTGATGCATGCGGGCGCCGGTACTTTGTTCGCGGTTTCCGGTTCGTTGGCGACCGGGTTTTCGCCGGCGTTCTGGGGGTGCGTGAGCAGCTTCAGGAGTTCTTCGGAGACGGCTTCGCTCGCGGGCCCGCTGACCGATGGCGCGGAATCCGCGCAGGCGCTCGGGCTGAACACCGGCAGTCCGCCGGCGAGCGAGCTGTAGGCGCCGGAGTGCGGGTAGGCGTTGGCGCGATTGGTGCCGATGCGATTCGGGTACACCGCAAGGCTTTCCGGGGTGAGCACCTGCATCGCCGTCAGCACGTGCCGCTTCGGCGCGGTGTTGCCGAGATCGCTGCTGCTTTCGGTCGCCTCCGAGGCGGCGGTGACGTTGGCGAAGAACGCCTGCAGCTCGGGCACGTATTCGCCCAGGTACTGCAGGAACGGGTCGAGGTTGTGCAGCACCGGCTGGAAGTTTTCGAGCACCGGGACCGTCAGCTGCAGGGCCTTCTTCACATCCGGCAGGCCGGTCTTCGCTGCCTTCGTCAGTGGCCCGAGCGCCGTCAGGAAGCTGTTGAACTTGGGCGCGAATGGCTTGGCCGCCTGCAGCAGTGCCGCGAGCTGGCGCTCGGTCGGCTGGAATTCCTTGAAGTATGGGTCGGCGATGGCCTGGAACTTGTCGACTTCCTTGAGCGCGACAGTCTGGTTGTGCTCGAAGGCGGGCAGCACACGGAACGCCGCCGCGAACGCCTGGCTGGCTTCGGCGGCCGCATGGAACGTGCGCTCGCCGTTGACGATCGAGCCTTCGAGCTGGTGGTCGCGACTGGCGAGCGCGTTGAAGACGACGCCGGTGTTATGCACGACGTCTTTGACGGCGCCTGCCTGTTCGTCGAGAACCGTGACGAGCTTGTTCGTGCTTTCGACGAACGGTTCGAGGCTCGCGAAGTCCGCGTTGATCTGTTCGCCACGGCCGTTGATGCCTTCGGCGACGGCTTCCTGCCAGATCTGGAAGTCGCGTCTGGTCTTCGCGTCGAACGCCGAGAGGATGTCGTCGAGCGTCACCGAGGGTTCGACCTGGCCGTTTGGCAGCTGACCGCCGTCGGGCAGGAAGCGGCCGCTGTTGCCCTCGGGGATCAGCTGCACGTAGGTCTCGCCGAGCAGCGTCTTCTGGCGCAGGATCGCATGCATGCTCGCCCGGATCGGCGCGTAGCGGCCAGCGAGTTCGAGCGTCGCGTGCGTGCGCCCGTCCTTGCCGAGCCCGAGCGAGACGACGTGCCCGACTTCGACGCCGCTGATGCGCACGTCTGACTCTTCGGCGAGCGCGAACGAGCGCGGGAACGCGACCGAGAAGCGATAGCCCTTCGGTTTCAGCGGCAGCGGACCGCCGAAGGACTCCCACAGGAACATCAGCAGGCCGAAACAGCTGAGGACGAACAGGACGATCACCAGCAGGTTGCCGAGCGTGGGCGCGCGCTTCTGCATCTCAGCCCTTTCCTCCGAACGGGTTCTGATCGAGGTTGGAGAACGCGCCGTCCGCGGGCTCGCTCGCGTGGCCGCGCTCGCTCGCAGCGGCCGCCGCGGTTTCGCCTGCGTGAACCGGAATTCCGCGGCTGATGCATTCCTGCTTGCTCGGCGGCCTCAGCAGGCTGATCAGCGTCTTCACGTTCGTGTTGACTTCCTCGACGCCTTCGAGGATGCCCAGGATTTCGCAGTTGAAGTAGACGACGCTGCGTCCCAGCACGCCGTTGGCGTCAGCGGTGCTGAGGACGCTGTTGAGGTCGTGGTTGCCCCAGTCGAGGAAGAACAGGAAGCCGCCCTTGCTCGGCCCAGGGTTGTAGGCGATCTCGTTGAAGAATTCGTCGAGCACCGAGAAGCTGGTCGCGAGTTTCGGCAGCGCTTCGCTCAGCTTCTTCGTGCCTGGGCCGAGTTCGTCGACGACCGGCAGGATTTCGTGGGCGAACGGGCGCACTTCGTTCTTGATGATCGGCGCGGTCTTTTCCGAGAGCTTGCGCGTCGCTTCGTTGGCTGGGCCGAGGGCACGCGCGAACGGCAACAGCTCGTGCAGTGTCGGGCCCAGCACGTGCGTCGCGGTCGCGACCTTGCCGAGACTCACGCCGGTCTTGTGCAGCGCGCCGGGCAGCAACGCGAGTGTCTTCTTGAAGCTCGCGTCCTCCTTGGCGAACGTCCCGAGCACCGCGTTGCCAGAGTCGACGAGCTCTGACAGCTGCTGGTCCTTGCCGCCGAGCGCTTCTGTCAGAAGCCGGAAGTTGTGGATCGCGCGCGCCACGTTCGCATGGTGGCGTTCGACTTCCTTGGCGATCTCTTCGACGTAGCGCGAGGTCGGGTCGAAGCGCTTGAGCGCGGCCGCCAGCGACCGGCCGTTTTCTTTGAGCCCGATGCCGAGACCA
>JASLHP010000321.1 GCA_030149625.1 Solirubrobacteraceae bacterium | reverse complement strand
GGTGCTGAGAGAATGCGGTGGTAGCGGCGAGCAAGGTGGCGCTTAAGGCAGCGCATCGCCTCAATCCGGCTCTTGCCCTCGGCTTCCTTGCGCCGTAGATACTCAGCTGTTTCGGGGTCGATTCGGCCGCGCGTGATCGCGATGACGTGCAGCGCGCGGTTGAGCTGGCGGTTGCCGCCACGGTCGAGCCGGTGGCGATCATGTCGGCCGGAGGACACCGGGATCGGCGCGACACCGGCGACCCTCGCGAACTGCGCGTCGCTCTTGAAGCGCTCAGCACCGGCGGTCTGCCCGATCAGGATCGCCGCGCACAGCGGGCCGCAGCCGGTCTCTTCGAGCAGTTCGGGGCGATGCTGGCGAACGAGGTCGCGTAGCTCGCGCTTGAGTGCCTCGGCTTCGCGCGTCAGCACCGCGATGCGCTTGACCTGTTCGCGAGCGACGCGGACCCTCGCGGTTTGCGGCATCGCGCGCAGGCGTCGACCGATGCGCTGGAGCTGGCCGGGGTAGTCCATCTTGCGAGTCGGGATCGTGGCCTCAAGCTCTGGGTCGAGAACAACGAGGTTGATCCGCAGCCGGTTTATTAGCCGTGTGCGCTCGCTGACGAGCGTGTTGCGGTGATCGCACAGCAGCCTGATCTCTGCAGCTTCCCGGTCGAGGAACGCGGCCGGGAACCGCTCGACACCCTCCCTGAGCACGGCACGGGCGATCGCCCTGGCGTCGATTTGATCGGACTTGCCCGGCTCCCGTTCGCCGCGACGCGAGGAACCCATGAGCTTCGGCGCGACGCGCACGACGCGCTCGCCGGCGGCGATGAGTGCTTGCTCGAGGTGGTGGGAGAGGTCGCGGCAGTCCTCGATCGCCCACACCAGTTCGTCGCCGAGCTCGTGTGCCCAACGCAGCGCTTCGAGATGCCCTTGCTCTCTGGCGACGATTTCTCGCTCGCCGCGGAGCTGCCCGGTTGCGGCGTCGACGGCCGCGAGCGCGTGGGTGCTCTTGTGGACATCTGCTCCGATCACGATCATCCAGTACGTCCCTTCGGTCGATGTTCTCGATTGGATCGGACCTTCGGCGGACGGGCCTTTTCTTGGGGCGGTTGCCACGCTGCTATCAGGTCACGCCGCAGGTCCTGGGTGGTGGCGGACGACACAACGGACGACGGTCAGGCCACGGACGGCCGACAGACAGACTAAGAGCCAGTCCGTCACCAGCCCAGAACCCAACCCGGCAAGCCGGACGTCACCAGATGGCATCCCTTCCTGCCAGCTACGCGTCCGGCAAGCCGGCCGCTGCGACCGACAGCCAGCACCCGGCACACCGGAGCATCGCTACCGGCCGCCCCACGCTGGCAGAAAGGCCGCCCCACGCTGGCAGAAAGCACAGACTAGATGCAGGGGACCGTGCGGACCCTCGTCAGGGCCAACTCGTTGGCCGTTTTGCCGCGCTCAGGGTCAGTAACCATGAAGGGCCAAACTAGGCCCCGTGTTAACGACGGAGGTTCCCTGATGAGCAGTCGAATCAAGATCACGCTTCCCGACCAGATCGCTGAGCGGCTGGACGAGCTGGCCGCCGCCGAAGGCGAGCCCGTGTCGCGCGTCACCGCGCGCATGGTCCGCGAGGGCGCCGCCAAGCTCGCCGCCACCGGCGCCGGTGATCCGCGCGTGCTGTCCGTTCAGAGCCCCGCGCGGCCGCCGTGGCTTGAGCCATATGGCGGCAGCCGCGAGTGGCGGCGGCGGATGTGGGGCGCGATCGTCGCGCTGTATGGGCGTTATCCCGACGAGCTGCGCGGGCTCCAGCAAGGCTGGTGGAAGGACACCGCGCAGGTCGAGACGTTGTGCGCGCTGGTCGCATGGCGCGATCGTCTTGACGACGCCGGGGGCGACCCGCGCGAGGAGCTGGACTATCAGCTCAACATCGCCGAGTTCGGCCGCCGCCTGGCCCAGCAGGGCGGCGGCGTCACGAAGGCATGGACACCCGGAGCACCCCCCGACGAGTGGGCCTGACAAGCATCGGCACCGTTTGGTGCAAGTGTGTGCGTGCTTGCTGTGGCGTCCGTGGCGCCTGGTGTGCTGCGGACGCCTGGAACGGCAGCAGCGAGGGGAGCGTGAGGGCCTGCTGTGAGGCTCAGGGGCGCTCGTGGCGGGCTGGCCGGCGTAGGTCTTGCTGCTCGGCCTGAGCTTCGGCAGCCAGGGCCTCGCGCAGCTCCTCGACGCCGCCGCCGGCCGCGCCCGGCGCCGAGCTTGCCGGACGCAGGAGCGCCCCGCCACCGTGGCCGTGGCGGCGAGGTTGGTTTGAGGCGCCGGGATGCGTCGCAGCGTGCACCGCGGCGAGCGTGCGCAGCGAGACTTGGGTGTAGACCTGGGTGCTCGTGATGTTGGCGTGGCCGAGCATCTGCTGGATGAAGCGAATGTCCGCGCCGCCGTCGAGCATCACGGTCGCCATCGTGTGCCGGAAGATGTGACAAGCGCCCGACTTGCCGATCCGTCGCACGTAGTCGCCCATCAGGTAGGTCAGCGTCTGCAAGCTCAGCGCGACGCCCTCGGCGGCCAGGAATAGCGTCCCGTCGTCGGGCTCGATCGCCAACCCCGGACGCGCGTCGGCGAGATACCGCGCGCACCACGCCGCCGCCCGCTCGCCCGTCGGGATCATGCGGTCCTTGCGGCCCTTGCCCTCGCGCACCGTCAGCGTTTGACGCTCGGTGTCCAGCTCGAAGATCGACACGGCTGCGAGCTCGGCGCGGCGCACGCCGGTCGCGTAAAGCAGCTCCATCATCGCCCGATCCCTGAGCCCGAGCGGGGTGGACAGGTCGGGTAGCGCGAGCACCCGCTCGGCCTCCTCCGCTGAGAGCACGCCGCGGGGTAGGCGCTGCTCGGTGCGCGGCAGCTCTAGCTCTGAGGCGGGGTTGTAGAGGATGCGGTTCGTGCGCACCAGCCAGGGAAAGAACCCACGGATCGGCAACAGCCGCTGCGCCTGGGTGCGAAACGACAGCGGCTGCCCGTTGGCCTTGCGGACGTAGAAGATCGCGCGCTGGTAGGCGTCGAGCATCGGCTTTGTCACTTCACGCGGCCTGCTCACGCCACGCTCGATCAGCCACTCGGCGAGCAGCGCGAGCGCCGTGCGCTGGTTCTTGACCGACGTGGGCGCGTAGCCCCGGATCGCCAAGTGCTCGCAGAACTCCACCACCATGACCGGGAAGCCCTGGCCGTCCTCCTGGTCGCCCGGAACCACCCTCGGCGCGTGCGCTCGGCGCCCCATCACTCAGCCCGCCGCGACCGCTTTCAGGGCGGCCCGACCACGCCCCGACCGGGCACCGACCGGGGGGCGACCGCCCCCCGACCGATTCGCTTTCACCCCCGACCGATTCGTTTTCACCCCCGACCGATCCGCCTCAGACCCCGACCGCTTGCGGTCATAGTTGTGCCCGTTGCTGTCGCCGGCCGGCACTTGAGCGTTGAGCTGGTCGGGGTCGATCAGGCCGGGCAGCCGCGCGTTGCCTTCGCTTGAGCCGTCCCATGCCAGCTCGTAGACGTGGGAGCCGCGCGGGCCGCGCTGGCACCACAGAAGCTCAAGGTTGGCGAGCCGCCCGAGATGGACCTTGAGCTGGGTGTCGCCCCAGCCGAGCGCTTCGCGCAGCTCGCGGCGGCTGAAGCGAACACGCTCCCTGACCGTGCCCTGCTCGGCCGCCTGGCGATCGACGTGCGCCTCGATCCGCGAGAGCAGCCGGCGGGTGCCGGGCGGCAGCTCATCAAGCGAACGGCCCAGGACCGCGTGCGCAAGCCGGTTAGCCAACAGAATGTCCTCGCGGGTCGCCTCGATGTAGACAAGCTCGCCGCCGTCCGCCGTGCTCGCCGTCAGTCGTGGCCGCTGGTGCTGGTGAAGCAGCGCGACCGCCCGGATCAGCGTCAGGTACTTCATGTGATCGCGGCGGGTGCGCGCGTCAGAAAACGTCAGCGCCCGCGCGAACGGGCTCACCGACGCTCGTGGCGAAGCTGTTGGCGTCCTGGCCGGCAGGGAACAGCACCCGCCCCCTGCACGTCGCAGACCACGGCCTCGCCGAACGCCTCGGCCAACTCGCCGAGCTAGACGACGACCGCCAAAGCCTCCTGCACATGCTCGACGCACTCCTCACCCGCAAGCGCCTACGCATCCTCGCCGGCGACGCACACTAACGACGACACTCAGCGCTGACTCATCACGACGCGATCGCCTGGGCCTCCGCGCGGCCGGCATCCGTGAGTTCAAGCCAGCAGACCTCGCCAAGATTCGGCATCCGCCCAAGAGCACGCCACTCGTCCTCGATCCGCTTGACCGTATCCGTGGCGCTCAGCTCCCACGAGCGGACGCACAGAAGCCCCTCGTCCTTGACCACATCACCAACGACTGCGTAACCGGAGCCCACCAGTTCGCCGACAACCTCCGTCGTCG
>JASLHP010000055.1 GCA_030149625.1 Solirubrobacteraceae bacterium | reverse complement strand
GCAGAGCGCGCGGATCCGCGCGGGGACTGCGCCGGTCGGTCAGGCCGCGGCCTGCCGGCGCTGAAGCGCCTCGACCGCCGCCCGCGGTCCGACATACGGCGCGAGCACCGTGAAGGTGAGGTGATCGACGAGGGAGGGAAGGCGCGAGAGCCGGTTGTTCGTGACGAACGTCGAGATGATCCCCCAGACCGCGCCGGTCACGGCCTCCTGCGCGATCTTCGGCGCACGCACGGGCGCGGGCGCGTCCTCGGTGAGCATCTCGGTGAAGTCCGCGACCGAGCGGGTCATGCGCCCGATCATCGCGGGGCCGACTTCGAACAGGTTGATGAACGCGATCCTGAGCAGCGCCTGGTGGGCGACGAGATGCGACACGAACGCCTCCATCGCCAGGCAGGCTCCCTGCTCCCAGCTCTCGGCGGAATCCATCGCCGGTCGCACGCACTCGAGCGTTTCGGCGACGAACTCGTCGAGCACGGCCAGGAAGCACTCCTCCTTGTTGGCGAACTGGCGGTGGAACGCCTCCGTCGAGACGCCGGCGAACTGGGCGATCTGGGGGTCGGTGAGAGCCGCGTAGCCTTCGTCCAGGGTGAGGTGCACCACCGAGCCCAGAGCCCGAGCCCGCTTGTCGTCGCGCATCAGGAACGCCGCGGGTGTAGGCGGCAGATGGGGCGGGCGTGTGAGCGTGAGCGTGCGTAGGCGGGTACCCGGCGGCAGCCGGTAGGACTCGATCCAGTCCAGCACTTCGTCGGAGAGGTCAGCCAGCTCGCGATGGCGGCGGTCGAGCATCCTGTTGAAGACGATGTTGCGCACGCCGGTGACGACGACGCGCGGCGTGAGTTGCGGGTAGCAGACCTCCTCGGGCGCCAGCGAGAACGCGGTCGCGATGATGCGCTCGAAGACCAGACCGGCGAGCTGCATGCGTTCGCGCGCCCGGGGGCCGATGCCCAGCGAGTCGACCAGCACGAGGCGCGGTCCCTTCGGAGCGCGGGCGAGACCGCCCAGCAGGCTCTGGCAGGAGGCGTGCATGCGGTTCTCCCAGCCGCGCTCGGAGATCCAGGCCTGCAGCAGCCGCCGTCGCGCCTGGGCGACCATCACGTCGTACGCGCCGAGGAAGCACTCTTCCTTGTTGCCGAACAGTTCGTAGAAGGCGCGCCGCGAAACGCCTGCAAGCGCGATCACGTGGGCGACGGTGGTGCGTTCGTACCCGTTGCGCGCAACCGCCTCGATCATCGCGCCGTAGAGGCGGCTGCGCTGGTTGCGCTCCACCTCGTCCCGCCCCATCCCACTCGGACCGTGCGGCAGCCGGTGATACAACGGCGCAAGTTGTTGCCGTGTATCGGCCATCCTCATAGTTCCAACTTAATGGATTTTCGGGATCCTGCCAACACTCTCTCACCCCCTCTGGGCGCGTCTCAACGTACACACTCGTTCCAATACTTCCACTCGTGTCTCCGTCGCACCTGATCGTCTGACAGACAATGCGCTACAGCGAACGCAAGGACTCCTGCAAGCGGCGAAGATCCGCGTGCGGAGCGAGGCCGGGCGCGGCGCTAGGCGCTCAGCGTGAGCCGGCGCGGCCCGGTCTGGAAGCCGAGCTCGGTGAGGGCCGGAACGAACGCCGAGGAGATCGCCGGCTCGCCGTCGATCCGCTCGAGCGCGAGCTTGCCGACGCGCCCATTGCGGACCGCGTCCGCAAGCGCCCCCAACGCGATCTCGACGGGGTCGGGACGGCCCGGCTGGACGTGGGAGTCGGCCAAGGTGATCAGGCCGCGCCCACCACGCTCGACGTAGAGGACCGGCTCCTGGTCGACCATGACCACGTACGCGCCCGCGACGCGCGAGGGACGCCTCTCCGCGCCCTCGCGCTTGGGCCATGGCAGCGCCGCTCCGTAAGGCTGGGCGGGGTCGGCGGCGGCGAGCACGAGCGTCGACGGACCCTGGCCGTCGCGAAGCGGCGCCGCCCGCAGTCGCTCGACTGCGCCCGGCAGCGCGAACTGCGCCCCGCCCATGCCCTCGATGAAGTAGCCGCGGCGGCAGACGCCGAGCGTCTCCAGCCGCGCGAACGTGTCGTAGAGCATCGCGAATCCCCCCTTGATGCCCTCGGCGAGCACCTGCTCACGCGTCACGATCCCGTAGCGCTCGAGCAGCAGCTCGGCGATCGTGCGCCGGCGCTCGGGCGCGGCGGACGCGTCGAGCCCGCCACCGAACACAGCCTCCGTGAGCGACCACCGCCCCTGCACCTGTGACTGGGCGCCCGTGCTGCGGCGAGCGGCAAAGCGGGAGCGCCCGGCGCGCCTTCCGGCGGCACCCTGCCGCCCCGCTCCCTCACCCCGGGCCAGCGCCAGGCGCGGCGCCCGCAGGGGCGCCCAGGCGTCGTTGGTCACCTCGCCGGCCCAGACGAGGTCCCACAGTGCCTCGCGCAGCGCCTCCGGCGAGCCGTCCAGCTCGGCGAGCAGGTCCGTGAAGAACGCCGGCCCACGCGCGAGACGGGCCCTGATCAGCTCGTGCTCGGCGTCGGAGGGCGCGTCGGCCGTGCCACGCTGGGACGGCGGCCCGATCGCGGCTGCGTCGTCACGGAAGTAGAGCGCCACGCGGCCGCTGCGCCCGAGAGCGCCCGCGCCGGTCCACACGAGCTCGCCGCTCGCGCAGAGCATGTCCAGCCACGTCTGCGAGTAGGCACCCGTGCGCCGCGGCAGCACGTCGCGCTCCCACGTCTCCACCGGCAGCGCCAGGCCCTGCAGCGGCACGATCACCTCGCGCAGGCGATCGATGCCCGCGCCGGCTCGCGTGTGCCGGTCGACGCCCTGCCAGGAGGGCAGGAACGCGGCCAGCCGCCGCTGGTCGGCGGGCTCGATCTCCTTGCGCAGCGCGGCAAGCGATGCGCGACGCAGGCGTCGCAGGACCTCCGTGTCGCACCAGTCGCGCGTGGAGCCTCCGGGGCGGATCTCGCCTCGCACGATCGCGCCGTCGCGCTCCAGCTCGCGCAGCACGGCGCTCGCGTCCACCCCGTAACGCTCTCTCACCTCCTCCGCCGAGAACGGCCCGTGCGTCGCGGCGTAGCGGGCGACGAGCTCCCTCAAGGCGTCGGGCACGTCCGCGAGGAAAGCCTCGGGCAGGCCGCCGGGAGGCGCAGCTCCGAGAGCGTCGCGGTAGAGGCCGGCCTCGTCGGCGGCGATCAGGCGCCCCTCGCCGCCCACGCGCAGCTCGACTGCGCGCCGTTCGCGCAGCAGGGCCTCGATCAGCGGGTCCGCGTCGACCCCGGCGAAGACGCGGTCGGCGAGCTCCTGCGCGGTGAGGTCACCGATCCTGCGCAGAACGTCGTGGAGGCTGTCGCGATCGGTCGCCCGCGTCATCTCCGAGCGGCACTGCAGGTCCTCCTCGACGCGTTCGAGCGCGCCCGGGTCGATCAGCTCGCGCAGCTCCTCCTGGCCGAGCAGCTCGCGCAGCAGGTCGCGATCCAGCGAGAGCGCGGCGGCGCGCCGCTCGGCGGCCGGGGTGTCGCCCTCGTACATGTATGTCGCGACGTAGTCGAACAGCAGCGAGGAGGCGAAAGGTGAGGCGTTCTGCGTCTCGACCTCGACCAGCCCGATCTCGCGCGAGTGCAGCGCGCGCAGGATCTGCTTCAGGCCCGGCAGGTCGAGCACGTCGCGCAGGCACTCCCGGTAGGTCTCGAGCACGATCGGGAAGTCCTCGTAGCGGCGCGCGACCTCGAGCAGGTTCTGCGCCTTCAGCCGCTGCTGCCACAGCGGGGTGCGCCTGCCGGGATATGCCCGCGG
>JASLHP010000418.1 GCA_030149625.1 Solirubrobacteraceae bacterium | reverse complement strand
GGCCAGTTTCGACTAGGCTGTCGATATGGCGCTCGTCGGCCCTCCCCCGTTGCTCAATTCCAAGCCGTGGGCGGTGATGCTGGAAGACCTTCGCGACGAGCGGTCGGCCAGCGTTCCGTTCCCACCCGGCGAGACCGGCTTCTCGCTGGCTCGCACGCGCCGTTTCGCCAACGATCCGTTGCCGCTGCTGCTCGAGTTCTATGAGCGCTTCGGCCCGGTGTTCACGCTGCGGCTGTTCCACAGCAACGTCGTGTTCATGCTCGGGCCGGCGGCGAACCACTACATCACGGTCTCCCACGCGTCCAACTTCACATGGCGCGACTCGCACTTCCGTGACCTGATCGGGTTGATGGGCGACGGGCTGCTGACGATCGACGGCGAGTTCCACCGGCGCTCGCGGCGGATCATGTTGCCGGCGTTCCACCGCGAGCACATCGCCGCATCCGGCGACGCGATCGTGCTCGAGACGACACGCGCGCTCGACGAGCTCAGGCCGGGCACGAGCATCGACCTCTACACCTGGACCCGGCACCTGGCGGTGCGCGTGGCGATGCGCGCGCTGTTCGGCTTGGACCCCGACGGCGAGCAGGCGCGATCGATCGACGCCGCCGGCCTGTTCGAGGAGGCCCTGTCGTTCTACTCGGCCGACTACTTCCTGCGGGTGCTGCGCGGCCGCTTCTCGCCGTGGGCGCGCCTGCAGCGCGCCGCGCGCAAGCTCGACACGCTGATCTACGCGGACATCTCGCGCCGTCGCGCAACCGGCGAGCGAGGGCACGACATCCTCAGCCTGCTGCTCGACGCGCACGACGAGGACGGCAACACGCTCTCGGATCTGCAGATCCGCGACGAGGTCATGACGCTGCTGTTCGCCGGCCACGACACGACCACGTCGACCGTGTCGTTCATGTTCTACGAGCTCGCGCGCCAGCCGCAGATCGTCGCGCGACTGCTCGCCGAGCAGGACGCCCAGCTCCAGGACGGTCAGCCCACGAGCGCACAGCTCATGTCCGGCGAGCTGACCGAGCTCGAGATGGTGTTCGAGGAGACGCTGCGCAAGTACCCGCCCGCCTGGGTTGGGCCGCGTCGCGCCGTCGAGGCGTTCGAGTTCGAAGGCCGCGCCGTCCCCGCGCGAGCGTTCGTCAACTACTGCTCCTGGGCGTCTCACCATCTACCCGACGTCTTCCCCCAGCCCGAGGAGTTCCGGCCCGAGCGCTTCACGCCGGCGGCGAGCGCCGCGCTCCCGCGAGGCGCCTACGTTCCCTTCGGCGGCGGTTCGCGCATGTGCATCGGCATGCGCTTCGGCCAACTGGAGGTGCGCACGATCGCGACGCTGATCCTGTCGCGCTGCACGCTCGCGCTGCCACACGACTTCCAGCTGAGCATCCGCCAGATGCCGACGATCAGCCCCAAGCACGGCCTGCCGATGCTGGTCCGGCCCCGCAGCGCGGTCGCCGCCGCTGAGCTGCAGCCCGCCTGACGCCGTCAGCGCAGGCTCGCGCTCATCGTCAGCCGGTAGCTCGTGGGCTGACCGCTCACGACGCTCGCCCCGACGCCCTCTACGTACACGCGGGGATCCGAGAACAGCGTCAGCTGCAGGCCTTCGATCAGGAATCCGAGCGGGTGCGCGATCAGCTTGCCGCCGCTGGCGAGCGCCACCGCGTTCACCGACGCGCCCACCCCGAACAGCGCGCCGGTCGCCTGCACTTCGACCTGGCCGCCTTCGCTGCGCAGCAGGCGCACACCGAACCCGGCGGGCAGCGCGGCTTTTACGTCGGCTTCGCTCACGACCGCTTGCGCGCTCAGCTGGTCCCCGCGCTTTCGCAGGCTTGCGTCGCTCACGCGCAATTTCCCGACCCGCACGCTTTCGGCGCTCACGTCCATGCTCGCAGCGCCCTTCGCTTCCGAGAGCAGGCTTACTGCCTGCGCCGAGCTCAGCGTGAGGCTCTTGGCCCTGACGTGGACCGAGCCCACGTGCCCCCACAGCAGCTCCACCGCCGGCCACGCGCTCACGCTCGCGCTCAGCACCTTGCCGTAGCGACCCACACGCGAGCTGATCCTGCTGACGGCTAGGCGCGGCAGGATCAGCTGCGCGAGCACGAGGATCAGCATGAGCATCCCCGCAACACCGACCGCGATCCGCGCGCCTTTGCCCATCGCGACAGCTTCGCAGGCGCGCTCGCCGACTACCGCTAGCCTTATGGGCGCCACGAGGGCGCGTAGCTCAGTTGGCTAGAGCACCTCGCTTACACCGAGGGGGTCGCCCGTTCGAGTCGGGCCGCGCCCATCCTCACGCACCTGCACCGACTCCGACCTCAGACACCGGCCGATGAACGACGAGCCCCCCATCCGCATCGCAGTCGTAGGGTCCGGGCCAGCCGGCTTTTATACGGCTGGTCACCTGCTCAAGCACCCATCGGAACGCTTCGAGGTGGACATGCTCGAGCGTCTACCCACACCGTGGGGCCTCGTCCGCTCCGGCGTCGCGCCCGATCACCCCAAGATCAAGTCGGTCACGCGCGTCTACGAGAAGACCGCCGCACACAAGCGCTTCCGCTACTACGGCAACGTCACGTTCGGCGAGCACGTCTCGCGCGAGGACCTGCTCGAGCACTACCACGCGATCGTCTACGCCACCGGCTCCCCGTCGGACCGGCCACTCGGCATTCGCGGCGAAGAGCTTCCCGGCTCACACGCCGCGACCGAGTTCGTCGGCTGGTACAACGGCCATCCCGATCACACTCACCTCGAGTTCGACCTGCTTTCGGCTGAGCGCGCGGTCGTGATCGGCAACGGCAACGTCGCGCTCGACGTCGCGCGCATGCTCGTGCTGGACCCCGAGGAGCTTGCGCCGACGGATACCGCCGACCACGCTCTGGAGGTGCTCGCCCGCAGCAGCGTGCGCGAGGTCGTGATTCTCGGCAGGCGCGGGCCCGCGCAGGCAGCGTTCACGAACCCCGAGCTGCTGGAGCTCGGCGAGCTGGCGGGCGCAGACGTGATCGTCGATGAGGCGGAGCTCGAGCGGGCGCTCGCGATCGTGGACCCGCGGGCCGAGGAGGACATCACGGCGCGCCGCAACGTCGAGATCCTGCGCTCATACGCGTCGCGGCCACCCGCCGGCCACGACAAGCGCATCGTCTTGCGCTTCCTGCTCTCGCCGGCTGCGTTCCTGCCAGACGCGCATGGTCATCTCGGGGCAGTCGAGCTGATCCGCAACGAGCTCGTGCCCGCGTCCGATGGCGGCTTGCGCGCCCGCGCCACCGATGAGACAGAGACAATCGCGGCCGGGCTCGCGTTTCGCGCTATCGGCTACCGCGGCGTCCCGCTGCCTGGCGTCCCGTTCGACGATCGCTCCGCGGTCATCCCCAACGACGCGGGCCGCGTGCAGGACCGCGACGCTGGCGTGACGCTGGCCGGCGAGTACGTCGTCGGCTGGATCAAGCGCGGCCCGTCCGGCGTGATCGGGACCAACAAGAAGGACGCACAGGAGACCGTAGACGCGATGCTCGCGGATCTCGCTTCCGCGAGCAACGGGGTGGCCGACGCTCAGGGCGCCGCAAGCGCACACAGCCCGAGCGCGCCCGACGCCGGCGCGATCGAGGCGCTGCTGCGCGCGCGCCAGCCCGAGCTCGTCACATACGCGGGATGGGAGGCGATCGACCGGCACGAGCGCGCGCTCGGCGAGCCCGCGGGCCGCCCGCGCGTCAAGCTCACGCGCATCGAGGAGCTCCTGCGCGTCGCCGCTGACGAACAGCCGTAGACTGTGCGCGCGAAGGGCCCCGTTAGCTCATCTGGTAGAGCGCCGGACTTTTAATCCGGTGGGGCGGGTTCGAGTCCCGCACGGGGCATTGGGGTCGAAATGGGGCCCTTTGAAGGCGTGTGCGCGCACCTCGCGCGAAGCGTTTCGCAGAACAGGCTGCGTGCGACTGGCCGGCGTCGATGCGATCGGTCCGCTGGTGCAGGGACGGCGACGGCACGAGGGCGAGTTCCGTACCGTCGCCGCTGCGTCTGGGCTCAAGCAACTCCCGCCGGCGAGCCGGCCGCGAGCGCCTGGACAGCCTCGGTGGTCAGGCACTGACCGGCGATTCCCCAATCCCCGCTCTTGACCTCCTCGATCACGCACCAGGTCACCTGGCGCATGTTCTCGCCCTCGATGCTGACCATCGCGTCGGTGAGGCGCTCGACGATCTGTGTCTTCTGGGTGGGCGTGAAGACTCCGTCGATGAGCTTGACATTGATTAGCGGCATCTGCGGCTCCTCTACTCGTAGTTGACGAGTTGCAGCACACCACGGCTGCGTGTGACGAGGCGTGTGATCAGACCACGACCGCGAGAGCGCTATGCAGCGCAGGGCTTTCGATCGCCTCGGCCAGCGGCCGGGCGGCCTCTACTCCAGCCGGATCTCCGAGCGCCGCCCGGTGCAGGGCTGCGCGAACGATCAGCTCACGCATATCCGACCGCGCGGCGATGCGCTCGAGATCGGCCACGAGCGCGGCGGCGTCGTCGGCTTCGGAGGAGATCGCGAGGCCGGCGAGGGCGTCCAGGCTGTGCGCGTGGACCCACACATACGGGTCGCACACACGTACCGCCCGGCGAGCGGCGTCTCGAAGGCACTCCAGCGCCGGGGTAAGTTCACCGCGAGCTAGGTGCAGGAGCCCGATCGCGCGAGCCGCCAATGCCTCCCAGCACGGATCGCCGAGGCGGCATCCCAGCGCGAAGGCATTGTGCAGCAACTCGTTTGCTCGCTCGAGGTCACCGGCCATCAGCGCCACCTCGCCACGAAGCGTCTCCGGTAGGGGCCGGAAGGCGACCCACCCGTCCTGCTCCACGAGGGCCAGCGACCTGTCGAGGACAGCCGTCGCTGAGGGCAGCTCGCCGCGGAGCAACATTGTTCGGCCGAGTAGCGCCAATGACCATGCGGTCTGGCGAATCGCTCCGCAGCGCTCGGCGGTTGACACCGACTCGCTCAGCAATGCCAGCGCCGGCACATAGTGCGCTCGGTCTGAAAGAGCCATTCCGCGCACGCCAAGAACCGCCGCTCGCTCGCCGTCGGCGAGGGCCATCTGCGTGGACCGTTCCAGCCACCGCCCGGCTGAGGTTCCACGCCCGGCCTGCACGTCGATGTATCCGAGCTCGCGGCAGACGCGGCCGGTCATCCCACGATCACCCGTCTGCTCGCTGATCGCCAGCGCCTCGTGCAGCAGCGCGGCGCCCTCTTCATCGCGGCCACGAACGGCATGCACGAGGGCAGACCCCAACTCGGTCAGTGCACGAGCGAGAAGCTCCGGCTCGCTGCAGGCGCGAGCCTCGTCGCACGCCATCCGCATGCAAGCCACTCCGGGCTCCGCCGCTCCGGCGGCCAACGCCGCCAGCCCGGCGTCGAGCTGTCCGATCGCGGCAGACCGGTCACCGCTCGGCGGCGGCCCTGCGTGTCCGCCCTCCTCGGCTGCACGACGCACCCGGGGATCGGGCGCGCGTCCGAGCTCCCGGCGAAACAGCACCTCGCAAGCGCTGGCCTGATGGCGCGCGGCGCCGAGCTGTCCAGCTCTCGCGAGGCAGCGCACCAGCAGCTCGTGCAGACTCTCGTCGAACGGACTCAGCGACAGCGCCCGCGAAGCAAATCCGGCTCCCTCCAGAGGCAACCCGGCCGCCAACGAGCCCAGCGCGGCATCGCGCAGAACTCCCTCGCACACCCCGGCCAGCCGCCGACGTTCAACCAGCAGCCACGCGTCGAACGTCTCGCCCGCGTCCGGATCCGCGCCCTCCAGCAGTTCACCGCGGACAAGCCCAGGATCGCCATCGCCTCCAAGCAGAGAGAGCACATCGACCTGCACCGAGCTCGGAAGCTCGAGCTCGAGCGGGTCGCCCCGCAATGCTTCCGCCAGCCCCAGGGTCCGCCGCACCTGCGCAAGCGCCCAGCGGAGCGCGCCGAGCGGGTCGTCTGCCCCGCCGAACATGAGCGCAGCCAGCCTCGACCGGGGCACGCGTTGCTCGGCGAGCACCAGGCAGGCGATCACCGCCCACACCTTCCGACCACGCGGACCATCCACGATCGTGCCATTGCACTCGATCTCCGGCGAGCCGAGCAGACGAACCACCATGCCACACACAGCCAGCCGATCTTAACGTCGAATGAGCCGTTAGCACCTGTGGCCGTGCGTTCGAGTCTCCGATGCGGATCCAGCGCGCCGCGCGACAGGCAACCCCGGACCGAGTCTTTGCGGACGTGCCTCCCGATCCAGAGCCTCGGAGGGGTTTGAGAGCTGTCCTACCAAGCGCACCAAAGCTTCGTACTCAAACCCTGCGCGGGGTTTGAGTGCTGTGCTCTCGGGCGCATTCGCCTCGCGCCGCCGGCATACCTGCCATCGGCGCGTCTGCCACACGGCATATCCAATATTCAAGCCTTGCGCCACGCGGACGAAACAGAGGCATGCGCCAGTTCGCGATCCTGGGCCTCGTGCTCTCGCTGCTGCTCGGCGCCGTCGCTGTTTACGAGACGGGCGATCACGTCAACAGCCGTCGTAACTCGCAGGATCACGCGCTGCAGGGCGCTGTCGGCAACGAGGTCACGTTCGTCGCCGCGAGTCAGCACCAGCTGATGACGACCATCGCGATGATGCTCGTCAACCCGGCTGTGCGCGAGCTGTTGGACGGCCGTGCGATCGCCGCCGCCACGCGCCGCAGCGACCTTGCCTACACCGCGGCGAGCCTTGCCACCCTCGAGCGCACGTCGATCGTCCCGCTGACCAATGTCTGCCTCGACGCTGCTACGGGACGCCAGCTCGTGTGCGCGCGCAGCGCACGGCAAGTCGTGCTTCCGCTGGCACTCACTCGCCGGTTCGCGGAGCTCGCCGACCGCTCGCCCGCGGGCGCCGGCACACAGCCGTTCCGCTCGCCCGTCAGTGGGCGCCCAAACGTCGCGTTCCTCGCTCCGCTCCGGCTCGATGGCCGCTCGCTCGGCCTGATCCAGCTCGACATGAGCCCCTCCTCTACACCCGGCCCGGGCATGATCGTCAGCGACGTCCCCAACGTGAGCGTCCAGCTGGGCGGCTACGAACGCGGACGGATCACGATCGCGGCCGCCCGGCCGGGACGCCGCACAGGCGCTCGCGCCGGGACTCGAACGCTGCTGCTCCACGGCGGCAAGCTCGGAGGGCATCCTCAGCCGGCGATCGACGCGGGGCATCGCGCGATGGTCGCGCGGCTGCCGATGACGGTCGGCGGCCCGCATCGGAGCCTCGCGGTGGTGGCGACGGATACGCGCCCCGATCCCAGCCTCTTGAACTCCTGGAGCGCGGGGCTGCTGACGGTCCTGATCACGGGATGTCTCGGCCT
>JASLHP010000402.1 GCA_030149625.1 Solirubrobacteraceae bacterium | reverse complement strand
CCCTCGTACCACCAGTGCCCGAGCAGCTCCGTGTCGAGCGCGCACACGACCAGCCCGCCGCCCGGCAGCGCCGTCTCGTGCGCCGAGTCGTTGGCGCCGCGCAGACGACCGAGCGTGCGTTCGACGAAGTCCGCCGCGTGCGCGCGCGCGAGCGCCAGCGCCGCGTCGTGGTCGTAAGCGTCGCCGGCGTTGTCCCACGGATTGTGGTGATGGATCGTGTGGTGGTGGTAGTCGCGATACGCGCCGCTCGCCGGATAGCCGGCGTCGCTCCAAACCAGCGACATCGTGCTGCGGTCGATCGGCACGAGCAGCAGGCCCGCGTCGGTCGCGAACGGGCACAGGTGCTCGCGCGCGCCAAGCCCGAAGCGGCCGGTGAGCTCGACGCACGTGGCGCGCACGCCCGCGTCCTCGAGCGCGCGCGCCAGCCACGGCGCATACGCGCACTCCGGCAGCCAGAAGCCGCCACGCCAGTGCTCGCCGAAGCGGCGGCGGTGGGCCGCGACACCGCTTTGCAACTGCATGCGCACGCCCGCGTCGGTCGCGAGCAGCGGCAGGATCGCGTGCGTCGCCGAGGAGGTCCACTGGGCGTGGGGCGCGAGCGCCGCAAGCATGTCGCCGCCGCGCGCGCGCAGGCTCGCGAGTGCCAGCTCGTACTCGCTCCACGAGCGGTCGAGCTCGCGCGCGAGCCGCTCGTGACCGCCGGCGCGCAGGCCGGCGGCATCCTCGGCGTGGGTCTCGCGACGCACGTCCGAGACGAACGCGGCGAAACGCTCGTACACGCCGGGCGCCTCCAGCTGGTCGCACAGGACCGGCGTCAGCGACAGCGTGAGCGGCGCGCCCTCGTCGAGCAGCTGGAGCAGCGGCAGGTAGCAGCTGGCCATCGCCTCCCACAACCACTCCTCGCCGAAGGGCCACGTGCCGAAACCCTCGACATAGGGCATGTGCGTGTGCAGGACGATCGCCAGCGCGCCGCGCTCGCCGGCTCCGCTCACGGCCGGCAGACCGCCAAGAAGTCGAGCGCGCGATCCATGTCGGCGCTGGCGGCCGGCCTCAGCGCGAAGTCTGACGCGGCGATCGCCGGCGTGAAGCGGTCGTAGAACCGTCGTGTCAGGCCCAGCCGCGCGTGCACGCGATCCCAGCCCAGACGCAGCGCGAGCTCGTGCGCGCGCAGCTTGCGCGCGTGGAACAGCCCGTGCAGCTCGACGCTCGCGAAGTGCGCGCGACACAGCTCCTCGAATTCGCCGCGGCGGTACTCGTGCACGTGCCACGGGTTGTCTGAGCGCGGCGCGCCCTTCGGAGCGAGCGTGAGCACGTTCGGTGTCGAGACGAACACGATCCCTCGCTCCCCCACGAGCGAGCGAAAGTGATCGAGCGCGTCGCCCGGCCGCTCGAGATGCTCGATCGTCTGCAGGAACACGACCGCGTCCGCGGGCTCGGCGAAGCTTTCGACGAGCTCGCGCGCAAAGCGCAGGTTGTCGCGCGCGTAGCGCAGGCGGGCGTGCTCATGGGCCTCGGGATTGGCATCGACCCCCACCACGTTCGCGGCGGCGCGCGCGAGCACGTCCGAGCCGTAACCCTCGCCACAGGCCATGTCGATCGCCCGCAGCCCCCGCACGCGCGGCGCGATCCACTCGTAGACCACGAGATGGCGGCGGAACCAGTAGTTCTCCTCGGGCACGTCCGGAAGCGTGCGCTCGCCGGTCAGCGCCAGCGGTGGCACACCCCGCGGCTGGTCGCGCTGCTCGTAGAGAGTCGGTGTTGTCGGTGGTGGCGACATGCTTGGATGGACGTCAGTAGACGATCTTGATCTGCATCGTCAGGGCATGGGTGGGCGGCGCGGGCACGGCGCGCGAGTATATGGTCCGCCGGATGCCGCCCGCCCTGAGCGCCGAAGAGATCCGCGACGCCAACACGCGCTATCACGACGTGGCGGCCGAGCATTACGACTCGAAGTGGGGCATCGACTTCGGCGAGCTCGGCGCGAGCCAGGTCGGCGCGAAGGTCCGCAAGGCGCTCGGCCACGAGCCCAGCCATTACCCGCGAGCGCTCGAGATCGGCTCCGGAACGGGCTACTTCACGCTCAACCTGCTGCGCGCCGGGCTGATCGAGAACGCCACGTGCAGCGACATCTCGCCGGGCATGCTCGAAACGCTGCAGAGCAACGCCGCGCGTCTGGGACTGGAGGTCCACACCGAGCCGGCCGACGCCGAGCGCCTGCCGTTCGCGGATGCGAGCTTCGACCTCGTCTTCGGCCACGCCGTGCTGCACCACATCCCCGACCTGCCACGCGCGTTCAGGGAGTTCGAGCGCGTGCTCGCGCCGGGCGGCACGGTGCTGTTCGCCGGCGAGCCGTCGCGCTACGGCGACCGCCTCGCGCGCGTGCCCAAGCGCGTGGCGGGCACCGCCGCGCCGCTGTGGCGCCGCGCGCTCGGCGCCGGACCCGCGCCGCCCGCCGAGGGCGGCGATCCGGACGCGGCGCTCGAGGGCGTCGTCGACGTCCACGCCTTCGCGCCCGCGGAGCTCTCCCGCGCCGCGCGCTCGGCCGGGCTGCAAGACGTGCGCGTCACCGGCGAGGAGCTGCTGGCGAACTGGTTCGGGTGGGCAAATCGCACGCTCGAGGCGACGGCCGACCCCGACGACGTTCCCTGGGCGTGGCGCCTGTACGCATATCGCGGCTATCTGCTGCTGCAGGAGCTCGATCGCAGGCTGCTGGAGTCGCGACTGCCACCGGCGGTCTTTTACAACCTGATGCTCTCCGCGCGCAAGGCGCCAGCCTAAACTCGGGCACATGCCCGAGCTCGTCTCCCAGGGCTTCCCGCTGTTCCCGCTCGGGATCGTGGCGCTGCCCCACGAGAGCGTTCCGCTGCACATCTTCGAGCAGCGCTACCGCGCGATGATCGAGCGCTGCCTGCGAGCCGAGCTCGGCTCGCCAGGGCGAGAGTTCGGAATCCTGTGGCTGTCCGAGCAGGAGCTCAAGCCGATCGGCTGCGCGTGCGAGGTCGAGCGCGTGCTGGAGCGGATGGACGACGGCCGTCTGAACATTCTCGCGCGCGGCACGCGCCCGTTTCGCCTGCTCGAGCGCCAGGACGACCTCCCCTACCCGGCCGGCGTCGTCGAGTTCCTCGGCGAATCCGACGAGGCGCCCGACACCGAGAACGGCGACATCGCGCGCGGGCTCTATCGGGAGCTCGTGCTCCAGGCGACCGACCGCGAGATCGACGCGGTCGAGCTGCAAGCGATGAGCGCGTACAGCATGGCGGCCACTGTCGAGTTCGACATCGACGCCAAGCAGCAGCTGCTGGAGCTGCGCTCGGAGAACGCCAGGCTGCGGCTGCTCGGACAGCTGCTCGAGGCCGCCATCGAGCGCCTGCGGCTGCTGGAGCGCGCGCAGGCGCGCGCGCTGTCCAACGGCAAGGTCAGGTTCGCCTAGCGGGCGCGAGTTTGCGCGACGAACGCGGATTCGCCCGGAACGGCGGAGCTCACTGCGCCAGATGGCAGATTTCCTGCGAGGTCCGCAACACGAACAGCTGCAGCTTCTGAAAGACCGCCGGCTGATCGGCTGAGTTGTCGCTGAAGCGCACATAGCCGCTTTCGTCGCGCACGAAGTACCGCAGCACCGACCCGCGTCGCGGTGGCAGCGAGACGTGACCGGACGACGGCTTCACGAGGTCTTCCTGGATTTCGCGCGCCTTGACGATCTGCGGGTCGCTCAGCTTCTGCGTGACGGCGCGGCCGTTGCACGTCACGCCGCCTTCTTCGTCGACGAGCAGCGTCAGCCGCGCCTGCGGCGTCGAGCCACTGCGGTACACGATGAACAGATCCGGAGCCCTCACGCCCCCGCAGCCAGCGAGCAGCGAGCACGCCGACGCGGCGCCCAGCACGAGAGCGACGCACAGCGCAAGCGACAGTCGCCGACGGCTGCGCGTCGCCCACACGGTCATCGCACGCTCTCCGCCACGCCGCCGCGACGCGGGTCGCCGGCTCCGCTCAACCGCGAACCGCGCCGCAGCGCGGCCTGCACGCCGCCGAAGAACAGGTTGCGCGAGCCGAAGCGAACGACACGCAGATCCTCGTCCAAGCCGTCGAGGTCGATGCCCGGCTCCGCGAACAGGACGCCGTCCTCGAAGTGCACGCGCGGAGCCCGCACCGCATCGAGCACCGGCAGCTCGTGGTCAACGACGCCGATGATCGTCTGCAGCAGCGCGGAGCGGATCCGGTTGGAGCCGGCGCTGCCAAGGACCAGCTCGACCTCACCGTCGCGCATCACCACCGAGGGAGCCATCATGCTCGGCATCCGCCGGCCCGCGGGATGCAGGTGAAACCCCAACGGGTTGAGGTCCTCCTCGCCCATCACGTTGTTGATGTGCATGCCCGTCCCCGGGACCACCACTCCCGAGCCCTCGCCGTTGGTGCACGTGGCGCTGCACGCCAAGCCGTCGGCGTCGATCACGGAGATGTGCGTGGTCGAGCCCAGACGGGTGCTCAGGAAGCGCTCGAGAAAGCCGTCGTCGTCGAGACCTTCCACGAACGCGGGCGTGCGCTCGGATTGAGCGGACGCCATCGCGTCGATCACCGCTCGCAGGCGCGGTGGCGCCGGACCCCGGTCGAGCAGCGCCAGCGCGTAGGCGAGCAGCGTACCGCCGGCCGACGGCGGCGGGTTGGTGAGGATCTCGCGATCGCGGTAGGCGATTCTGATCGGATCGCGCTCGAGCGCCCGATAGGCCGCCAGGTCGGCCGGGCGCAGCGAGCCGCCGCGCTCTCCCAGCCAGTCGCACACGGCAGCCGCGATGTCGCCGCTGTAGAAAGGCTCGGCGCCATCGCGCGCGAGGCGCACCAGCGCCGCGCCGAGCTCCGGGTTGCGCATGATCTCGCCCTCGCGCAGCAGACGGCCCTCGGGCGCCCACAAGGCGGCGCACTCCGGCGTCGAGGTCAACAGCTCGACGAGGATCTCCGCGACGTATGCCTGCCCGGCGTTGAGCACGACGCCGTCGCTCGCGAGCGCCGCGGCCGGCGCCGCGAGCCGCTCGAGCCCGATCGTCCCCCAGCGGCGCGCCGCCTCGCAGACGCCGGCCGGGACGCCGTACACGCCGCACGACGCCGGGCCGATGTGAAACACCTGCTCGGCGTCGCCGAACGACACGCCGACGCCCAGCAGCTCCGCCTCCGAGCCATCGCCGAGTCGCGTGGGCGCCTGCACGAAGAAGTCGAGCAGCGTCGGCTCGATCCCGGCGCCAGCCACGAGCATGTAGCCGCCCGCGCCGAGCCCCGTCAGCAGCGACTCGGTCACGAACGACGTCAGCATCGCCGCGACGGTCGCATCGACCGCGTTGCCGCCCTCGCGCAGCACCCGCACGCCGGCCTGCGCCGTCAGCGGGTGACCCGCGGCGACCACGCCTCGTTCAGCCGCGCCCATCGCAGAGCGCGCCGAACGTCAGAGGTTTGGCAGGAACTCGGGGATTTCGAGCTCGTCCGCCGCCAGGACGCCGCGACGCGGCTGACTCGGTCGTGCGAGCACGCCGCGTCCCGCGCGCACCTCGCCCGTGGCGGCAGGCTCTTTGAAGCGACTGACGCTCTTGCGCCGGCCCTCCTCGCCATAGCCCGTGGCCACGACCGTGACCCACACCTGATCGTCGAGCTTCTCGTCGACCATCGCGCCGAAGATGATGTTCGCGTCGGGGTGCGCCGCCTCAGAGACGGACTTGGCGGCCTCGTTGACCTCCCACAACGACAGATTGACGCCGCCGGTGATCGACAGCAGGATCGAGCGCGCGCCATCCATCGAGGTTTCCAACAGCGGCGAGGACACGGCCTGCAAGGCCGCCTCGGTGGCACGATTCTCGCCCACGCCCATGCCGATGCCGAGCAGCGCGTTGCCGGCCTCGCTCATGATCGTGCGCACGTCCGCGAAGTCCAGGTTGATCAAGCCCGGCAGCGTGACGAGGTCGGAGATCCCCTGCACCCCCTGGCGCAGCACGTCGTCGGCGACGCGGAAGGCCTCGACCATCGCGGTCTGCTTGTCCAGCACGCCCAGCAGGCGGTCGTTCGGGACGACGATCAGCGTGTCCACCTCGGCCGCCAGCGACTCGACGCCCCGCTCGGCCTGCTCGCGCCGGCGGCTTCTCTCGAAGCCGAAGGGC
>JASLHP010000359.1 GCA_030149625.1 Solirubrobacteraceae bacterium | reverse complement strand
GGGGCGAGGGTCCCGAGGACCGCGTGCAGGGCGATCTTCATCAGGCCGTGCATCCCGGCCGCCGAGGTGACCGAGCTGCCGTTGGCGATCTGCGCCCACGAGGCGCGCATGGTGCCCGCCATCGAGTCGGCGATCTTCGGTCCGAAGGCGGTGATCGCGACCAGGCCGGCGCCGAGCACGGCGGCGCCGTTGAGCTCTGAGGACTTCGCGACCTGGCCCTTGTCCCGCGCCTCGCGCCGGCGCTTCGGTGTGGCCTTCTCTGTCTTGTCGTCGTTGGCCATCAGTGCAGGGAGCCGACCGCGGTGGCGACCACGGAGCCGATCTGGTTGGACATGAAGCCGCCGATGAACGGCATCGAGGCGCCGACGGCGAGCAGGGCGACGCCGACCTTCAGCGGGAAGCCGACGGCGAACAGGTTCATCTGCGGCACGACCTTGCTCACCATGCCGAAGGCGACGTCGGTGACCAGCAGCGCCAGCAGCGCGGGCGCGGCGACCTCCAGCGCGGAGACGAACAGGGCGCCGAAGGACGCGACGACGCCGGTGGTGAGCGAGCCGATCGCCGGGGCGTGGGTGAGGGGGACGACGGTGAGCGTCTTGGCGATCCCGTGCAGCGTCCAGGCGTCGCCGCCGATGGCGACGAACAGAGCGAGGCCGACGAGGCCGTAGAGGCTGGTGAGGACGCCGCCCTGGTTGCCGTTGACCGGGTCGATGAGCGCGCCGTAGGAGAAGCCCGAGACGATGTCGACGAGCGCGCCGGCCGCCTCCACGGCGCTGAAGACGACGCCCACCGCGAAGGCGAAGGCGAGTCCGACCAGGATGTTGCAGACGACCATGCCGGCGATCTGCAGGGGGCCGGAGGGGACGTGCAGGCCGTGCACCGCGATCGGGGTCAGGCCGATGGACAGCGCCACGGCGACGATCCCGCGCACCCGCGCGGGCAGCATCTTGGAGGAGAAGAGCGGCGCGAACACGAACAGCGGGCTCACCCGGGCGAGCACCAGGAAGAAGCCCACGACGTGATCGGAGCCGATCTGGTGCAGCAGCGCCTGGAGGGTCGACTCGGTCATCAGCCGCCGATCAGCTGCGGGATCGAGCTGTAGAGATTGGAGGCGTAGTTGACGAGCTGCCCGAGCATCCAGGGGCCGAGCACGACCACGACCACAGCCACGCCGACGATCTTGGGGATCAGGCTGAGGCTCTGCTCCTGGATCTGGGTGACGGCCTGGAAGACGCTGACGACGAGGCCGATCACGAGCGCGACGAGCAGCAGCGGCCCGGCGATCTTCAGCGCGAGGCTCATGGCCTGCGAGGCGAGGTTGACGACGGTGTCCTGATTCACTCGATACTCCTAATGGAAGCTCTGGACGAGCGCTTTGATGACGAGGTCCCAGCCGTCCACCAGCACGAACAGCAGGATCTTGAAAGGCAGCGAGATGAACGTCGGCGGCAGCATGATCATGCCCATGCTCATCAGCACCGATGAGACGATCAGGTCGATGATCAAGAACGGCAGGAAGATCAGGAAGCCGATCTGAAACGCGGTCTTCAGCTCGGAGACGATGAACGCCGGTATCAGCACCTCGGTCGGCACTTCGGCGCGCTTGTGCGGCGTCTTGGCGTGCGCGAGCGAGACGAACAGCGAGATGTCCTCGACGCGCGTCTGGCGGAACATGAATTCGCGCAGCGGCTGCTCGGCGCGCTCGATCGCGGTCGTCGTGCTGATCCTGTCGGCGCTGAGCGGTTCGACCGCGTCCTTCTTGATCGCGCCGACCGTCGGCGCCATCACGAAGATCGTCAGGAACAGCGCGATGCCGACGAGCACCTGGTTGGGCGGCGCGGTGTTCGTGCCGACCGCGGTGCGGATGAAGCCGAGCACGATCAGGATGCGGCTGAAGCCGGTGACCGTGAACAGGATCGCGGGCACGAGCGTGAGGCCGCCGATCAGCAGCAGGATCTGCACGGCGTTGCTGGAGTTGACGTTCAGCGCCGCGCCCATCCCGAGCGCGCCGGCGACGTGCGTCGCCGAGCCCATGCTCAGCGACCCCCCGACCGCGTAGCCGCATCGGCGCTCATCGTCTGACCGTCAGTTCGCGCAGACGCCCGACGAGCCCGGCGGACGGCGGGTAGATCCGCGTCTGCAGCGGATCGGGCCGGTGACCGACGACGGGACTCACGTCCGCTCGCTCGTCGGCGGCGAAGCTCGCTTCGCGACCGTCGCGCGGCACGAAGATCTGGCCGGCGGCGCTCAACAGGCGCGAGCGCTCGGCCGGCGCCGGCTCGAGCGCCAGCCCGGCGTCGCGCGCCTCCGCCTCGGAGTAGCGGTGGATCGGCGCGACGCCGTGCTCGGTGGCGCCGAGCAGCACGTAGTCGTTGCCGGCGCGCACGAGGTGCACGGAGCGGCCGGAGCCGAGCGTGAGCGCGGCGACGCTCGCGAGACCCGCGTTCGGCTGGCCGCCGTCGCGGCCGCCGTCGCGCCCGGCCTTGACCTGGCGCATGATCCACGAGAGCCCCCAGATCACGGCGATCACGATCGCGAGACCGACGATCGTGCGCACGAGGCTCGCGCCGCCGGTGCTCGTCGTGTGCGTCGAGCTGGCGGCGCCGCTCAGGTTCAGGGGCGTGTTTTCGCCGCCCGCCTTGAGCGCGGGCGTGAACGCCGGCGCCGGGCTCGCGAGCGCGCCCAGCAGGGCACACGCGAGCGCGCAGGCGCCGAACGCCGCGGCCGCCGTCGCGGCCGCACGGGAAAGCGATATACGGTTGGTCATCGAGGGACGACTCCGAGGAAGAGTCGCCCGTGTTATCGGCCCTGCGAGCCCGCTCTTGAGCTAGTCGACGAGCGCCGCGACCTGCACGCCCCAGGTGCCCTCGGGCGCGACGACGAGCGTGCCGTTGGCGAAGCACAGGCCGTTGGCGAACAGCTCGACGGGCGCTTCGGCGCGCTGATCGAGCTCGACGACGACGCCGGGCGTGAGCTCGAGCGCGCCGCCGAGCGGAAGGTGGGTCCTGCCGAGCTCGGCCCACACGCGCACGAAGATGCTGTGCAGGATCGCCGGGTCCTCGGGCCGTTCGCGCGCGTCCTCGAGATGCGCGCGCGCGCGTTCGAGCTCGGCGCGGCCGAGCTTTGCGTACGTGTCCGCGCGGATCGGCGCTTCGCCGGTCGACGCGAGCTTGACGGCGCGCCTGACGCCGCTGCGCCCGGGACGCCCGCGGCCGAGCGAGATGCCCTCCGCGAACAGCAGCACGCCGTCCTCGGCGCGGTCTTCGAGCGCGAGCAGCGAGCCGGGGCCGAGCGCGAGCATGTGCTCGATCGGCATCTGCGCGGAGCCGACCTCGGCGCGCAGCAGCACGAGCGCGCCGGCGACGCCGCGCCGCAGCGCGCCCATCAGCTGCGGGTCGGCGCGCGCGGGCTGGTTGGCGCCGCCGCGGATGCGCTCGGTGATCGGCTCGATCGCGCCCCGCGGGATCAGCAGCGACATGCCCGATGAGAGACCGTCGACCTTGACCTCCAGCGCGACAGACAGCGTGGGTTCGCCGACC
>JASLHP010000338.1 GCA_030149625.1 Solirubrobacteraceae bacterium | reverse complement strand
GCCCAGCGCCGCCAGCCCGCCGCGCCGCCTGTGTCCGCGCTCGAGGCGCCGGGGCCGCGGGGCGGAGGGCTGGCGCCGCGCGAGGGCGCCGCGGTGCGCGACCCTCGTCGCGGCTGCTCGTCGTCGCGCCGCGGCGACAGGCGCGGACGGGCACGGTAGCGGGTGTAGCGCGGAGGCTCCCCTTGCGGGAACTGTGCGTCGTGGTCGTCGGCCATCGCGAGGACCCTATATTTGCGAGATGACCACCACTGAGGCGCCGGTCGGGCGGCTGGTCGTGTGCCCGACTCCGATCGGCAACCTCGAGGATGTCACGCTGCGCGTGCTCGGCGTGCTGCGCGACGCCGACGTGGTCGCGTGCGAGGACACGCGCCACACGCGCGTGCTGCTCGACCGCCACGGCATTTGCGCGCGGCTCGTGAGCGTGCACGAGCACAACGAACGCGCGCGAGCTGGCGAGCTGGTCACGCGCATGCTCGACGGTGAGGTGGTGGCGCTGGTGTCCGACGCGGGCACGCCGCTCGTCTCGGACCCCGGCTTCGCGCTCGTGCGCGAGTGTCTCGCGGCCGGGATCGCGCTCGAGGTGCTGCCGGGCCCCAGCGCCGTGCTCACCGCGCTCGTCGCGGCCGGCCTGCCGGCGGAGCGCTGGCGCTTCGTCGGGTTCCTGCCGCGCAAGGCCGGCGAGCGCCAGCAGCTGCTCGAGCGCGCCGAAGAGACGCTCATCGCGTTCGAGTCGCCGCGCCGCCTGCAGGCCACGCTGTCGGGGCTGGCCGCGCGTGACCCCGAGCGTCCGCTCGCGGTTTGCAGGGAGCTGACGAAGGTTCACGAGGAAGTGCGCCGCGGGAGCGCGGCCGAGCTCGCCGACTACTATCGCGAGAGCGCTCCGCGCGGTGAGGTGGTGATCGTCGTCGGTGCGGCTGCGTCCGGGCGGGAACGGCATGTCGAGGCGGTGTCGGCGGCGCGTGAGCTCGTCGATGCCGGTGTGCGCGTGCGGACGGCGGCGGCGGTCGTCGGCAAGCTGAGCGGCGTTGGCGCCAACGAGCTCTACCGGCAGCTGACAGCATCCAAGGCGTGACCGGCGAGAAACGCGAGCGGGCTCGCGATAGCTTGATCTCCGCATGTCCTTCTACGTGACCACCCCGATCTACTACGTCAACGCGGCCCCGCACCTGGGGCACGCGTACACGACGATCGCCGCCGACGTGATGGCGCGACACCATCGTCAGCGCGGCGAGGACGTGTTCTTCCTGACGGGCACCGACGAGCACGGCGAGCCGGTCGCGGACGCGGCGCACGCGCTGGGCATCGAGCCGCAGCAGCTCGCGGACCGCAACGCGGAGCGCTTCAAGGCGCTCGCGCCGCAGCTGCACGCGAGCAACGACTTCTTCATCCGCACCACCGACCCGCAGCACGAAGTCGTCGTCCAGCAGGTGCTCTCGCGCGTGCGCGACAACGGCTACGTGTACGAAGGCACGTACGAAGGCTGGTACTGCCCGCGCTGCGCGGACTTCAAGGCGGACAATGAAATCGACGAGGACCGGCGCTGTCCGATTCACCACATCGAGCTGACGCGCGAGCAGGAGGACAACTACTTCTTCAAGCTGTCCGCCTTCCAGCAGCGGCTCGAGGCGCTGTACGCCGAGCGCGAGGACTTCGTCGCGCCGCGCACGCGCTACAACGAGGCACTGTCGTTCATCCGCTCGGGTCTGCGCGACGTGCCGCTAACCCGCCACAAGCTGACGTGGGGCGTGCAGGTGCCGTGGGACCACGAGCACGTCTTCTACGTGTGGTTCGACGCGCTGCTCAACTATTACTCCGCGCTCTCCTACGCGCCCGCGCCGGCCGCGGGCGTGGGTTCGAGCTCCGCCCCAGCCGTGGTCGCGGACGCGGACCTGCGCGGTGAGTTCTGGCCGGCGAGCTACCACCTGATCGGCAAGGACATCCTGCGCTTCCACGCGGTGTACTGGCCGGCGCTGCTGATGGCCGCCGGGCTGGAGCTGCCGCGGCACGTGTTCGTGCATGGCTTCCTGCTGATGGACGGCGAGAAGATGAGCAAGTCGTTGGGCAACGTGCTCGACCCGTTCGCGGTGATCGAGCGCTACGGTCCGGACGCGTTGCGCTTCTACCTCTTGCGCGACGTGCCATTTGGCCAGGACGGGTCGGTGTCGACGGCGTCGTTCGAGCTGCGTTACGAAAGCGAGCTGGCAAACGAGCTGGGCAATCTCGCGAGTCGCACGATCGCGATGGTGCACCGCTATCGCGCCGGCGTCGTGCCGGCGGTGACGCCCGATGCGGCGCTCGACGGCGAGTTCACGGGTCTGGCGGCTGAGGTCGGAGCGATGATCGACGGCGCCGAGCTGACGAACGCGCTCGATGCGATCTGGCAGCGCGTGCGACGCCTGAACCGCTACGTGGAGGAGAGCGCGCCGTGGCAGTTGGCGAAGGACGACGCGCGGGCCGCCGAGCTCGACAAGGTGCTGGGCACGCTCGTGGTTGGACTGCGAGTGCTCGCGGTGCTGCTGCACCCTTACATGCCCTCGAGCACCGACAAGCTGCTCGCGGCGCTTGCTTGCGAGGAGCGCTCGCTTGCCGGTGCGCGCTGGGAGTCGACGCGGGCGTTCGGCGGCCCGATCGGCACGCTGGAGCCGCTGTTTCCGAAGTCCACGTAGCGCGATTTCCAACCCCATCCGCGACGGTGATCGACTCACACACCCACCTGCATCTGTGCGACGCGCCCAACTCCGAGCTGGTAGCCGAGGCGGATGCCGCGGGCGTGACGCGCATGCTGACGGTCGGCATCGACGGCGCGTCCTGCCGTGAGGCGCTCGCCGCGGCGGAGGCGTTCCCGCAGGTGTATGCGGCGATCGGCCGTCATCCGACGGCCGCGAAGGGCTTCGACGACGCCGGCCTCGCTGAGCTGCGCGCGCTCGCGGCGCACGCGCGATGTGCGGCGATCGGCGAGAGCGGCCTGGACTTCTATCGCGACAGCGCGCCGCCGCGCGCCGATCAGCAGCGCGCGTTCGCGGCGCAGATCGCGCTCGCGCGCGACACCGGCAAGCCGCTCGTGATCCACTCGCGCGCGGCTGACGAAGAGACGCTCGCGCAGCTCGCCGCGGAAGCCGACGGCGTGAGCATCGTGATGCACTGCTTCTCGATGCCATCGCGGCTCGATGAGTGCCTGCGTCGCGGCTACGCGATCTCGTTCGCCGGCAACGTCACGTACAAGAACGCGGCCGATCTCGCCGCGGCCGCACGCCGGGTGCCGGAGGACGCGCTGCTGGTCGAGACCGATGCGCCCTATCTGTCCCCGCAGGCCGTGCGCAAGCAGCGCAATCGGCCCGCGTTCGTCGTGCACACGGCGGCGTTCATCGCACAGCTGCGCGGCGTCAGCGTCGAGCAGCTCGGCGCGTCGGTCGCGCGCAACGCGGCACGCGTCTTCGGCTGGGCATGAGTGCGGTGATCGCACGGCGACCCAAGTCGAGCGCGCGGGCCGAGGAGGGCAGGCACGCAAGCGCGCCGCCGCGCG
>JASLHP010000098.1 GCA_030149625.1 Solirubrobacteraceae bacterium | reverse complement strand
GGCGAGATGTAGCCCTTGTCGAACTGCATGCCCTCGGTGAACTCGAGGTCCATGCCGAACGTCTGGCCCTCCTCGACGTTGACGACGCCGTCCTTGCCGACCTTGTCGATCGCGTCGGCGATCACGTCGCCGATCTCCTCGTCGCCGGCGGAGATCGTCGCCACGCGCGCGATCTGGTCCTTGCCGGAGACCTCCTTGGACTGCGAGGCGATGTTCTTGACGACCTCGTCGACCGCCTTCTCGATGCCGCGCTTCAGCGCCAGCGGGTTCGCGCCCGCCGCCACGTTCTTCAGGCCCTGGCGCACGATCGCCTGTGCGAGCACGGTCGCCGTCGTGGTGCCGTCGCCGGCGACGTCGTTGGTCGCCGTTGCGACCTCGCGCACGAGCTGCGCGCCCTGGTTCTCGAACACGTCCTCGACCTCGATCTCACGAGCGATCGTGACGCCGTCGTTCGTGATCGTCGGCGCGCCGAACTTCTTGTCGAGCACGACGTAGCGACCCTTGGGGCCGAGCGTGACCTTGACCGCGTTCGCGACCGCGTCGACGCCCGCCTCGAGCGCGCTGCGCGCCTCTGAGCTGTACTTCAGTTCCTTGTGAGCCATTTCTGTTCAGATCTCCTTAGGACTCGACGCGGGCGAGGACATCGGACTCGCGAAGCACGAGCAGATCCTCCCCGTCGACCTTGATCTCGGTCCCGCCGTACTTGCTGTAAAGGACCTCGTCGCCCTTCTTCACGTCCAGCGGGATGCGCTTGCCGTCCTCGTCCAGCTTGCCGTCGCCGACGGCGAGGACCTCGCCCTTCTGCGGCTTCTCCTTCGCGGTGTCGGGGAGCACGAGGCCACTCGCGGTGGTCAGCTCCTCCTCGATCGCCCGCACGATCAACCGATCGCCCAGGGGCTTGAGCTTCATGATGTGTAGAACCTCCGTCTTATGAGAATGCGACCGGCGGCCCGCAGCCCTCTATCGTTCGGCGGCCCGCCTCTTTTTGGCACTCACGAGTCGAGAGTGCCAGCTACGCCCCCAACATACCGAAGTTCCAGCCGATTTCAAGACCCGCTTGGCAGTCTAGTAACAAGATTGCCAAATTTCGCGTCATTGTCGGCCTCGGCTCGTCCAGACGGCCGAGGACCAAGCGGAGCAAGGACGCAGTGAGCGAAGTGTGCTCCGCACACGAGCGATCGAGGACGCCACTCCGCGCAGCGTCATCGGCCGCCTGGTCAGTTCTGCGCGCCGCCGAAGCCCTTGATCGCCTCGGTCATCCCCGTGGGGTTCTCGAGGATCTGCGAGAAGCGCACGACCGTCACGGTGTCCTCTGGCGACACGGGCCGCCCGTAGATCTGCTCAAGGAACTTGATCAGCTCCTCGTGGCGGCGGAACTCGGGGTTGTCGTGCTTGATGTCGCGCGGGGACAGGTCGGCGAGCTTCATCACCTCGACCTGGTCGATGACGGCTTCGAAGATGCGTTCGCGCGGCGAGTACTGGTAGCCGATCGTGACGAGCACGGCCTGGTTCTTGCGGTACTTGCCGGACTTGTCGCCGAGGCGGATCGTGGCGGTCTTGCGCCCGCGCTTGAGCTCGTCGGCGAAGATCGTGGAGTAGAAGTTGAGAACCTGCATCGCAGCCGGGAGGCTATCGGTCTTTCTCGAGCCGGGCCAGCGCGAGCTCGACCATCTCGCGCTCGGCGGCGTGGCTGAGCGCGGTCAGCGCCTCGCGCAGCTCGATCCAGCGCACCTCCTCGACCTCGTCGTCGTGATCGGCGGTGTCGCCGCCTGCGTGCTCGAACAGGAAGAACTGGACGGTCTTGCCGATCGTGCGCCCGTCGCGGCGGTACCAGTAGCGCGACTCGCCGAGCTCGCACACGGGCTCGGCGACGATCCCCGTCTCCTCGCGCACCTCGCGCGTGGCCGCTTCGATCGGCGTCTCGCCGGGGTCGACGTGGCCCTTGGGCAGCGCGAGCACGCGCGAGCCGTCCGCTGCGCGGCGCGTCGGCACGATCACGACGACCTGCCCGCCGCGCACGACGACGCCGCCGGCGGAGAACTCGCGCGCCTGCTCCTTGCGAGCCTTGCTCGCGCGCTTGGGGCCCCGCTTGGACGAGCGCGAGGGCTTCGCGGACCTGGATCGCCGGGGAGGCTCAGAAGACATATTGCGCGAGCGCTTTCGGGTCGTGCACGGTCAGGCGCCCGCGTCCCTGGGAGATCACGCCTGCGCGCTCCAGCACGGCGAGGAAGCGGCTGGCGGACTCGCGCGAGGAGCCGGCGAGCTGCGCGAGGTCGGCCTGCGTGGCGACCACGAGCACGTCGGCGGGACTCCCGCCCGCGGCGATCTCCTGCGCGACGAGCTGCCCCAGCACCGTCGCGACGCGGCTCTGGACCGTCTGGAAGGACTGGCGCGAGAGGCGCTCGTTGGTCTCGCGCAGGCGCCGCCCGAGCGCGATCACCAGGCGCGCGGCGATCTGCGGATGCTCGTTCATCAGCCTGCGCATGTCGGGGCCGAGCACGCCGACGACGTTGGTCGGCTCGATCGCTTCGACGGTCGCGGAGCGGCGCTCGTCCTCGAACATCGCGAGCTCGCCGAAGATGTCTCCGGGCCCGAACGTCGCGAGCGTGATCGTGCGCCCGTCCGAGTGGCTGCGCACCGCGCGCGCGTGACCTTCTCGCACGACGTAGCAGGTGTCGCTCTGATCGCCCTCGCGGAACACCACCTGGCCGGGCTCGAAGCGCCTGGGGACGGCCATCCGCGCGATCTGCTCGAGGTCGCCGGGCTCGAGCGTCGAGAACACCGGCACGCGCCCGAGCAACTCGACGACGTCGGCTGCGCGCGTTGCCCCCATCCAAGGGGAATACCACAATGGCCGCGGCGGAACGTTGCCGGCTCCTGGGGAGCCCTCCGGCGCTATCGTCAACTCATGACTCGCGCCAACCAGCTGTCGATCGCGCCGGCTATGGCCGCGCTGGCCTGCTCGGCGCTCGCGCTCGCGGCGTCGTCGGCGCCCGCGCTCGCGGCGTCGTCGGCGCCCGCGCTCGCCTCCTCGAGGGCAGGCGCGGCGAAGGCTCCCGCGAGGACGGGTGCCGCGCCTGCCACGGGCGCGCCGAGCACGAGCGAGCGCGAACTCCTGCACTCGCACGAACTGTGGGCGACGGTCGACGTGTGTAGCCCAGCCGACCAGCCGAACACGGTCGGCATCCGCGGCTCGATGCCGGGCGACAGGCACGCGGGCGAGAGGATGTACATGAGCTTCCGTCTGCAGTACATGACGGCGAGCGGCCAGTGGCTCGACCTGACGAGCGGCGCGAGCTCCGGTTTCGTGGCGGTCGGCAGCGGCGCCGCCGCGCGTCAGGGCGGCACGAGCTTCGACCTGAAGCCGGTGCAGGGCAGGCCGCCGGTGACGCTGCGCGGCGTCGTCGACTTCCAGTGGCGTCGCGGCAAGACGGTGCTGGTCTCGGCGACGGCGCCGACGAGCGCGGGGCACAAGAGCCTCGCGGGCGCCGATCCGGCGGACTTCAGCGCCGCGACGTGCGTCATCGGCTGAGACGCGCTAGCGAGTCGTGCCGAACAGCCGCGGGTCGTTCGTGATGATGCCGTCGACGCCCATCGCGGTGAGCCGCTCGATCATGCGCGCGTCGTCGACGGTCCACACGTACAGCTGCCCGCCGCCGTCGGCGACGGCGCGCACGAGCCCGCGCGTGACGACGCGCCAGTGCGCCATGATCGCGTCGAAGCGGCCTTCGGCGAGAGCGGTGCGCGCGCGGCGCGGCAGCGTGGCGCGGTAGCCGGTGAGCATCGCGAGCGCGGGGATCGCGGTGAGCATGTCGGCGGTGTAGTCGCGGCGCACGCGCGGCACCGACCAGCCAAGGCGCAGCGTGGGCTCGGCGGCGCGGATGCGCGCGAGCGCCGCGGGGAACATGCCGCTGACGAGCGTGCGCGCGACCAGGTCGAACTCGCGCAGGGCGGCGAGCACACGCAGCTCGTAGCCGGGGAGCTTGACGTCGACGTCGAGCTCGAGACCGGCGAACGCGGGGGAGGCGAGGTGCGCGAGCGCCTGCTCGAACGTGACCGGCGCGCGCCCGTGCGTTTCGGCGCGGTCGTGGGCGACGAGCAGGCGGCCGCTGCCGTCCGCGTGCTCTGCGACCACGTCGAGCTCGATCATGTCGACGCCGTGGCGCAGCCCGGCGTCGAAGCTCGCGAGCGTGTTGCCGGGCTCGATGTGCGCGGCGCCCTTGTGGCCGACGCGACGCGGGCGCCCGGTGGGCGGGGACTCGTTCATCGCCGCTCACGATGGCAGAGTGCACGTGGTCGTGTCCAGCGTCCGGCCAGATGCGCTGACCGGCGCGGGCGCTCAGACGAAGCGCCGCCTGTAAC
>JASLHP010000238.1 GCA_030149625.1 Solirubrobacteraceae bacterium | reverse complement strand
AGGCCGCACGCCCACCAGCCCGTGCGCCCGCCCGCACTTCCACCAGCCCGTGCGCCCGCCCACACGTCCGCCAGCCCGTGCGCCCGCCCACACGTCCGCCAGCTCGGCGCCAGCCCACACGTCCGCCAGCTCGGCGCTAGCCCACACGTCCAGCGGCTCCGCCGGGCGCTCACGGCCGCACAGCGCTCAGCCGACGCTGCTGGCACCGGATCGGCGACGCGCCACACGAGCGACGGCAGGAAGCCCAACAACGGCAGGGAGCCAACGATGTCAAGCCAGCGAGCCTCACACCTCCGTACCCGCGGCGTGCGCGTCGCGAGCGCCGCGCTTTGCACCGTCGCGCTCGCGCTGGTGCTCAGTCCGGACGCCTCGGCATCGCTGTCGCGCTCCGCCTATCGCGCCGAAAACGCTTGTACGACGCCGCACCCCGGCACGGCCGGCTGCCTCGGCATCAGGCTCGTCTCGACATCGCTGACGAGCGCGGACCTGAAGAGCAACGCCGTCAAGCAGGCAAACGAAGTCGCGCACGGCGCGACTCCCGCGGTGACGTACAAGTCGCCGATCGCAGGTGGCTACGGACCGGAAGAACTGCACGCCGCCTACTCGCTGCCGACCGCCACGTTCCCCTCTTCCACGCAGACGATCGCGATCGTCGACGCCTTCAACGACCCGACGGCCGAAGCCGACCTCGGCGTGTACGACAAGCAGTACGGCCTGCCGGCCTGCACGACCAGCAACGGCTGCTTTCGCAAGCTCGACCAGGAAGGCAAGACGAGCCCGCTGCCGGCCAGCAACGGCAGCTGGTCGACGGAGATATCGCTCGACGTGCAGATGGCCCACGCGATCTGCCAGAGCTGCCACGTGATGCTGCTGGAGGCCAACAGCGCGTCCTTCTCCGACCTCGGCACCGCGGTCGACACCGCGGTCAGACTCGGCGCGACCGAGGTCAGCAACTCCTATGGCGGCGCCGAGAGCGCAGGCGACGCGGGCTACGACGCGCCGTACGACCACCCGGGCACGGTGATCACGGTCTCCTCCGGAGACTGCGGCTACTACAACGAGGGGTGTAGCGGCGATACCGAAGCCGCCAACTTCCCCGCCAGCTCGCCCGACGTCGTCGCGGTCGGCGGAACCACGCTGAGCCGCTCCGGAGAATCGTGGAGCAGCACGGTCTGGGAAGGCGCCGGCAGCGGCTGCAGCACCGCGTTCACGGCGCCCCTGTGGCAGAGCGAAGTCGCCAACTACTCGCTCGCCGCGTGCAGCGGCGGGCGCTCCGTCGCCGACGTCGGCGCGATCGCGAACCCGTACACCGGCGTCAACGTCTACGACAGCACGCCTTCCGCGTCGGGTGCTCCGACGGGCTGGGGCGTGTGGGGCGGCACCTCGCTGGCCTCGCCGGTCGTCGCTGCCGAGTTCGCCCTCGCGGGCGGCTCGCACGGCGTCGAATTCCCCGCGCAGACGCTCTACTCGCACATCGGCGAAAGCGGCGCGCTGTATGACGTGAGCTCCGGGCACAACGGCTCGTGCACCGGCGCGAGCTCATGCCAGGCGCGCGTCGGCTACGACGGCCCGACCGGCGTCGGCAGCCCCGTCGGCCTGACCGCGTTCGCGAAGCTCGAAAGCCCCGCCGTCGAATCCGCGCCCAGCATCTCGGGCACCGCCGAGCAGGGCCAGACGCTGAGCGCCAACCGCGGCGAATGGAGCAACAGCCCGAGCTCCTACCAAGAGCAGTGGCTGCTCTGCAGCGCAGCCGGCGCCTCCTGCACGGCGATCTCGGGCGCGACCACGGCGACGTACACGCTGCCGTCCAGCGCCGTGGGCAAGACCGTGCGCGTGCAGGTGAGCGCGAGCAACGCCTCCGGCACGAGCTCCCCCGCGGTGTCCTCGGCGAGCGCCGAGGTGATCTCCGACGCACCCGCGATCACCAGCTTCACGCCCGCCTCCGGCGTGACCGGCAGCTCGGTGACGATCACCGGCAGCGCCTTCACCGGCGCCACCGCGGTCAAGTTCGGCTCGCTCACGGCAGCGTTCACGGTGAAGTCCTCCACGCAGATCGAAGCAACGGTGCCCGACGGCGCCACCAACTCGACGATCGCGGTGACGACGCCGATCAAGACCGGCACCAGCACGACCAAGTTCACACCGACGCTGAGCGTCACGTCGTTCTCGCCGGCGAAGGCCGCCGCCGGGGCGACCGTGTCGATCGCCGGCGTCGGCTTCACCAAGACCTCGACCGTCAGCTTCGGCGCCGCCAGCGCAACGGTCACCTACGTGTCCTCGACGAAGCTGAAGGCCGTCGTGCCCGCCGAAGCCGCGAGCGCCACGATCAGCGTGACGAACACGGCGACGCCGGTCGGCAAAGCCACCAGCGCCAAGACCTTCACGGTCTCCTAGGCGCTGCGATCCAGGCGCGGGCGACGGCGCAGCTGACCGGCGTAGCCGGTCGCCGCGCGCCGCGCGCGGGTGGCGCTCGAAAGCTCCGACAGCAGCCCCTCGCGCAGGCGCAGCAGCTCGATGCGCGTGCGCTCGTGCATCAGCCGAGCGTGCTGCAGCAGCTCTCCGGCGGCCACCGGCGGCTGCGCGGGCAGCTCCGCCACCAGTTCGTCCCAACGTGCGCCCAGCGCCGTGAGGCCCGCCAGCTCGCCGCGGCCGGCCAGCTCCAATTCGTGCTCCGCGTGCTCGTAGATCGCCCGGTAGGGCGAAAGCTCGGCTGAGCCGGCGCTCACACGTGCTCCACGCCGACGTCCTGCGCCTGGCGGTCGATCTCCGCCGCGACCTGGCTCCAGGCCTCGCGCAACTCGCCCAGCAGGCCACTGACCTGTTCGATCTTGCCGGGATCCTGCGCGATGCGCGCCGCGCCCAGCTGCGCCAGACAGAACGTGTAGATCGTGTGCAGACGCTGGGGCAGATCGCCCTGCTCGTAGTCGAGCGTGCCGTCGAGGTGGCTGATGATCCGTTCGCCGTAGCGCAGCGCGGTGTGCGCGCGCTCGACCTCGCCGGTGTTCATCGCGCTGACGCTCTGGCGCAGGAAGCGCCGCGCGCCGTCGTACAGCATCACCACCAGCTGCCCCGGCGTCGCCGCCAGCACTTCGCCCCTGCGATAGGCGGCGTGTGATGCCGCGAGGTTGTTCATCAGTTCCTTGATCGACAGCCGCCGCGCAAAGTTGAGCGCCGACGAGAGCCTAGTCTGCCTTGATCATCGCTTCGGTCTGCTGGGTCAGCCACGTGCTCTGCGAGCTGTTCTTCGAGATCACGGCTTCCAGCTGCGCGTAGGTTGCCTGCAGCGCCTTTTCGCGCAGCGCGAGCTGTTCGTTGAGCGAGTTGATCCGCGTGCTCATCTGCGTCACCTGTTCGCTGTCGCCCCTGGTGCGCGCTTCGATCGTCCCGCCGGGCTCCGCGGCGTCGTTGACGAGCTGCTGGAGGTTCGAGGACCACTGCTGCAGCATGTGCTCGACACCGGCTGGGTTGCTGGCCATGGCGCTCGCGAGCTTTTCCGGATCGAGCGTCAGCTGCCCTTCGAGCGAGGTCTGCGAGGCGCCGGCGGCGCTCGGCGCACCCGTGCTCAAGCCGATGTCATAAGGGCTCGACAGTTCTTCGGAGAAGCCCGCCATCGGTTCGTACATGCTCGCGCGCATGCTGTCGAGCAGACCCACGAGTTCCTGGTCGCCGAACAGCGTGCCGGTGGCGAATTCGTCTGCTTGGGTGGGGCGCACCGCCGGCTTGGTGCTGAGCTGCGTCTCGATCGTCGTGACCGTCGAGTTGTACAGCTTGATGAACGACTGCAGCTGGGCTTCGACCTGCTTCGCGCTGACGCTCGGCGGCTGCACGTCGAGCGTCACGGGACCTTTGGGCGTGAGGCCGGTGAGCGTCAGCGAAAGTCCGGCGATCGCGTTGGTGACGGTGTTCGAGCTCGAGGTGTGAACCACGCCGTCAACGGTGAATTCGGCGTCCACGCCTGCCTTGGCCGTTCCCGCGACTTCACTCAGGGCGGCGCCCGTGACTTGGATGAATTCGCCTTCGCCGGCGCCCGTCGCGCGGTTGGAGAGCACCAGCGTTTCGCCTTCGAGCACCGCCGCGTAGACGGTGGAGCTCGAGCTGGCGTTGATCGCGCTTGCCAGTTCCTTCGCGCCCTCCCCGGCCTGGAGCTTGAATTCGTGGCCGTCGATCGAGATCGATTCTTCGCGCGTCGGACTGGTGAGCGTGAACGTGCGCTGCGCCGAGTTGGCGAGCTGCGTGACTTCGATCTCGTAGCCGCCGATCCCCGCGCCGCCCGTCACCGTGGCTTCGACGCGGGACGGTTCGCTGGAAGTCACCGTCTGCGAGCTTTCGTACAGCGACGGCAGCACGAATTCGGCGGCCGAGAACGACAGTTGCTGGAGGCTGCTCTGGATGCTCTGCAGCTGCGTCGCTTCCGCCTGCAGCCTGGTCTGCTGGTCGGTCAGGTGGGTGACGGGCTCGCGTTCGACCGACATCAGCGCCGCGATGATCGAGCTCGTGTCGAGGCCCGAAGCCAGGCCCGAGACCGTGATCGGAGCGCTGGCGGTGGAGCTGACGTTGAGAGGTGAGGTTGACATCGCGGCTAGAGGAGTCGCCTTCCGGCGGCGAGCTCAACGGCGTCCGTCATCGACACCGTCCGCACGAGGTTGTCGTCGTCGTCGCGGATCTCCAGCCGCGCTCGCTCGCCCGGCGCGCCCGCGGAGAAACGCATGTGGCGACCGCGCTCGCGCAGCTGTTCATAGATCGCGCCGGCGGCGGCTATCTGCTCGAGCACCTGCGGTGGTGGCGCCCCCCTGCTGAGCAGAGGCACGTGCGTGGCTTCGCTCTCGGCGAGCTCGGACACGATTACGCTGACGTCGTCCGCGGACGACGTCGCTGCGGCCAGGTCCAGCGGACCCGAGATAGGCATGATCGGCGAGTTCATATGGTGTTTTCTCCCTGAAAACAAGTGACGCGGTCCATTCCATGGGCCGCCCCGCGCTTTATGTGCACCTTCGTCATCGACGCCCTTCGTTGAAACTTTAAGAATCTCCTGCGCCTGCGATACGCGTTGCGCACATCCGCCGCGCGCTGCCTTCCTACGCCGCCGCGCCCTGCGGCAGCAGGCTCGTCGCGAGCACGTTGCCGGGCTCGCGCGCGAGCACGGCCTGCGCGAACTCGCCCGCCTCGCGCGACATCCCGGCGGCGGCGGCGACGCGCGCGAGGCCCAGCAGCGCCGGTACGTCGGGCGCGTGGCGGCAGACCGCCATCCACTCTTCCGCGGCCGCCGATACGAACCCGCGCCGCAGATACATCTCCGCCATCTCCTCGTGGCGCTCGCGCTCGCTCAGCGGACAGCGCTCGAGCAGTCCGTACAGCACCTCGAACGCCTCGAAGTCCCGCACCCGCAACAGCGCCTCGAGCATCACCTTCAGCGGCGCGAGCGCCCCTGAGGAGAGCCCGATCGCCGTGTGGCCCGAGCCGGCGAGCTCAGACCAGGCCAGGAACAGGTCGAGCTCGGCGTCCGGCATGCCGGCGCCGCGCGCGCGCGCGAGCGCCCTGGCCGTGCGCGGACGGTCGGCGCCGGCGATGCACGCGAACAGCTCGGTGCGGGCGGCCGCGCTCGCAAGCGGATCGTGCGGCTCGAGCTTGGCGACTTCGGCGGCGGCCTCGGCGTAGCGCCGCTGCGCCAGCAGCGTCTCGCCCAGCGCGACGAGCGCGCGTCCCGAGTGTGGTCGCTGGCGCAATACGATCCTGAACTGCGCCTCGCCGGCGCTGGACGCGCCGCTCTCATACAGGGCGACGCCGAGCATGAAGCGAGCGGCGGGCGACACCTCCGCGAGCAGGCTCTCGAGCCGGCGGACGACCGCGTCGGGCTCCTGCCCATCCGCCAGCAGCGCGCTCGCGTAAGGCAGCACCGAGCCGACGAAGCCGGGGTGCTCGCGCAGGCAACGCTCGAGCAGCTCGATCGCCTGCCCCAGTTCTCCAGCGTCGCGGCGGAGCTCAGCCAGGTGAATCCTTGGCAGGTAGGAGCCGCAGCCGACCGTCGCGGTGTAACGGCGCGGCGCGTCGCCCATCTCGATGCAACGCTCGCACAGTTCGATCGCGCGCTCCGCGTCAGCGAGCGCGATCGCCGCACGCGCCTGCTCGAGCACGAGGTCCGTGAACCCGGGGAAGCGCTCGAGCCCCTGCTCGGACAGCGCCAGCGCATCCTCCGGCCGGCCGCAGACCCGCAGCGCCTTCACGAGCCGGTTGAGCAGCGCCGGCGCGAACTTTTGGCTGTCGCCGTTGGGGCTCTGCTCCAACAGCGACCATGCGCGCTCGAACTCGGCGAGCGCGGCGCCGCGGTCTCCAACAGCCGCGTACTCGCAGCCGAGGTTGAAGTGCATGAACGGCGTCGGCTCGCTCTCGGCCTGCTGCAGGCGCAGCAACTCGATGTTGCGAGACGACTTCTCGCGCGCGTCGCGCACCGCGCTGACATAGCCGAAGTGCTCGACGCGGATGCCCGTCGCCTCGATGCGCTCCGGAAGGTAGCCCGGCAGACACTGCGCGATCTGCTCGTGCAGGCGCCCCTCGAAGCGATACTCGGGCCGGTTGCGAAAGACCCGCAACGCGTTGTGGGTGACCGCCGTGCCGTCTTCCTCATCGCCCGTGTAGTGGGTCTGGTAGAGGTAGAAGGCCTCACGCCACGTGCGCCCCGTCAACGAGCGCAGCAGCGACAGATCCTCGCGCACGAGCATTTCGTCGGCATCCAGGTACATCACCCAGTCCCCGCGCGCCGCGTCGAAGGACACGTTGCGAGCCTCGGCGAACGAGCCCGTCCACGCGTACTCGATCACGCGCGCGCCGAAGGAGCGCGCGATCTCGATCGTCGCGTCGCTCGAGCCCGTGTCGACGACCACGATCTCGTCGACCGCGTCCGCGACCGACTCCAGGCAGCGCGCGAGCATCTGCTGCTCGTCGCGAACGATCATGCACAGGCTCAACCGCATGTCCACGGCCGGCCGCGCGCGCGCGGCGATCTCGAGTGCGCGGCGCGAGAGCGCCGGCAACGCCGCGCGCAGCGGCGCGCGCACCGTGGAGCTGCGCATCAGATCTCTTCGCTCGGCGAGCTGCTCGAGGCCACGCTCGACGCCTGCCAGCTGCGGATCCAGCCGCAGCGCGGCCTCGAACATCGCCTGCGCGGCGTCGACGCTCCACAGCCCGTGCAGGATCGTGCCCGCGTGACCGAGCAGCCGCGGCTCGCTGGGCTCGCGTTCGAGCATCGAGAGGGTACACGCGGCGAGCGCCATGTTGAGCGCCGGCAAACGCGCGGCGTGAGCGCCGGCAGCAGCCTCCAGGCCACACTCGATCATGCTCACGCGCGCCCAGTAGCGGCGGTGCTCCTCGCCGATCGACTCGGCGCTCTCGAACAGCCGACGGTAGCCGTCGAGGTCATCGGCGGCTAGCAGCCGACGTGCGAGCGCGGGCAGCTCGGCCGCTGCCCCGGCGCCGTCGCGAGTGGCTGATCCTGACAAGCCGGTCGTCATCTCTCGGCCCGGGTCATCGACCGTGAAGAGCGATATCTGAGCGACAGCCGCGTGACGCGGTGCGCCTCGCGCGCTCGCGCGATGGGCCCGCGCGTGCCTGACGTCATCGCCGGGCAGGGAATCTGCTCGCCGGCACGAATCTACTGCCGGTCAGACCGCCGCAATCGGTCACACATCGGCCAGACGCTCGGACGCGAGCGAGACGCCGATAGCGGCGCGACACATCCCGTCGTTCCCTCGAGATCAGAGCAGGAGAATGAACATAATCGGCAAGCGCACAACCAGGGTGCCAGCGGCAGACGTGCTGGCGATGTGGCACGAGTACAACCGCAGTGGCGAGCGTGAGCTGCGCGACCGACTGGTCTTCACGTTCATGCCGATGGTCCGCTACATCGTCTATCGCAAGGTTCGCGAGGTGCCGGCCCAATGCGAAGTCGAGGACTTCCTGTCATGCGGCCTGGAGGCGCTGATCCGCTCGATCGAGCGCTACGACCCCGAGAAGGGCGCGACGCTCGAGCAGTACGCATGGACGCGCGTGCAGGGCGCCGTGCTCGACGAGCTGCGCCGCCACGACTGGGCGCCGCGCTCACTGCGCCGCGACGAGCGCACGATCAACAGCGCCCGCGAGAGCTTTCTCGCGCTGCACGAACGCCAGCCCAGCCGCGACGAGCTCGCAGCCGAGGTCGGCATGACCCCGGCACAGCTCACCGATCGGCTCGACCAGGTCGCGCTCGCGGAGGTCGGCTCGCTGAACAGAATCGTGCGCTCCGACGAGAGCGCCACGATCGAGCGCATCGACACGCTCGAGAGCTTCGACGAGGATTGCGACCCGGTCACGCAAGCCGAACGCGTGGAAGCCAAGCAGCGCTTCCGCCGCGCTTTTGCGCGGCTGAGCAAGCAGGAGCGCGAAATCGCGGTGCTGCTGTACGTCGAGGACTGGACGCTGCGCGACATCGGCGCGCGGATCGGCGTCTCCGAGAGCCGCGTCTCGCAGATCCACACGCAGCTGCGTCGGCGCCTGTACGAACAGCTCTCCAGCGAGCTGCCGCTGTTCAGCGCAGTCGGCTGATCGCTCAAGGTCGCGGGCCGGCGGCCGACCACCGGGCTGAGCATGGATATCGGCCTCAACATCGCCGCCAGCGGGATGGTCGCCGAGCAGGCCCGTCAGGACCAGCTCGCGAATGACCTCTCCAACGCCTCGACGCCTGGCTTCAAGCCCGATGAAACCTCGCAGCACAGCTTCGGCTCGATCCTGCTCGCGAACACCGAGGGCGGCGCGGCGGTCGGCTCCGTCGACGAGGGCGTCGCGGTCGGCAAGGCGTACACGAACAAGCTCGCCGGCACATTGCAGGAAACGGGCGAACCGCTCGACTTCGCAATCGTGGGCAGCGGCTATTTCGCGGTCAAGACAGCCAACGGCATCCGCTACACGCGCGACGGGCAGTTCACCGTGTCGTCCAAGGGCGTGCTCACGGATGCGAGCGGCGACCCAGTGCTCGGCGCGAAGGGAGCGCAGATCAAGGTCAGCGCGACCGGCACCGTACCGGCGAGCGCAGTCGGTGTCTTCGAAGTGCCAGGCGCCGTCAAGCAGGGCGAAAATCTGTACACGGGCAAAGCGTCCGGGAAACCGACGGGCAGCGTGCGCCAAGGCTCGCTCGAGGGCTCCGGAGTCGACGCCGCCAAAACGATGATCGAAATGATCACGTCGCTACGCAGCTTCCAATCGGGACAGCAAGCGGTCCAAGCGATCAGCCAGACACTGCAAGAGGCCGCATCGCAGGTCGGCTCGATGAACCCCAACGCCTGACGGCCGCGGCGCTCGCCACCCGACGGCCGCGCACTCCCGCGCGCTCAAGTCCGCCAGACAGCGGCCGATCACCCGGTCGAAAGCTCCGAGCCCGGCTGGACCGCCTCGCGGAAGCCCGGCTCATCGACGACCACCAACACTGGACGGGCTCATGCTCGAAGGTCTCTATTCCGCAGCAGCAGGCATGGAAGCGCAGCAGGAACAGCTGAACGCGATCAGCAACGATCTCGCCAACGTCTCGACGAGCGGCTACAAGTCCGAGCGCGTCGCGTTCAGCGACCTCCTCTACAACCCGATCGAGATCGCCGGCTCAGAAACAACCGCCGG
>JASLHP010000196.1 GCA_030149625.1 Solirubrobacteraceae bacterium | reverse complement strand
GCGTCGCCCAATGAGCGTGGCAGCCTCGCTGATCGTGTACCTGGGGGTCAGTGCGCGTTGTTCCATGCGAGCATCCATGCGCTTAGCGTAGTCCACCCGTCGGCACATACAACCGACAGCACAGGACCGCTAGACCAAGGTCTACGCCTCACTCACCGAGCGCGCGGCCGGCCTTCAGTCGGAGCGGGGTTCGAACAAGCACCAGAAACTCGGCAAAAACGGAGAGGGGGGGATTCGAACCCCCGAACGAGGTTTCCCCCGTTACGCGATTTCCAGTCGCGCCCGTTCAACCGCTCCGGCACCTCTCCATGGGTGGCTCGTCGATCCGCGATCGACGGCGGCACAGCAAGGCTACGACACCGGCGCCCTTCTCGTTGCTAGGCTCCCCGCATGGTCCTCGCTGCCAGCGAAGCCTTCGTCAAGACCTTTGGTCTCGCCGTCACCTTCGGCGGCCTCGGCATCGTCGTCAATCTGATCATCGTCTACATCGCGATACAGATCCGCGGCGAGCGCCGCCAGAACCAGGAATACCTCGAAGCTCGTCGACCGCCCGGCACCTGAGCCGGCGCCAACGCTCCCTTCCCCCTGTTTGCGGACGGCACCGCGATCATGGCGGCTCGCGTCGAGGCCGGCCGACTGGCGCGCGCCGCTGTACGCGTCCGCATGGGCGGGAGACCCGGCTAAGTAGACGGGAGACCGGCTGGGCACGGAGGCCGACCCGCATGCAGACACGTTCTCCTCTCACGTCCTCCTGATTGACACCGATGGGCTGATGTGTAAACTACACGCGCACAGAAGGGCTCCACGACAACCGAGGAGGTACGAGCGATGTCAGCCCACGCGACCGCGGCGCCGAACGTAGAGGAAACGACAGACTGGCGCGACCCCAAGCGCTACGCATGGCTTCTCGGGCTGCTGATCCCGACGCTTCCGTTCCTGTCGTGGTCGCTCGTGCACATCACCGGCCTGGGGCTGTTCTGGTTTTACGGCCCAATGCTGGTGTTCGGCGTGTTCCCGCCCCTCGATCTGGCTCTGGGGCTGGACGCGCGCAACCCGCCTGACAGCGTCATCAAGTGGCTCGAGCGGGACCGTTACTACCGCTGGTGCACCTATCTCTACATACCGATCCAATACGCCGGCCTCGTGTTCGCCTGTTGGCTGTGGGCAGACGGACACCTCTCCACGCTCGACAGCGTCGGGCTCGCTCTCACGGTCGCGATGGTCAGCGGCCTCGCGATCAACACCGCGCACGAGCTCGGACACAAGCGCGCCTCACTCGAGCGCTGGCTCAGCCGTGTGGCGCTCGCGCAGAGCGGCTACGGGCACTTCTACATCGAGCACAACCGCGGCCACCACGTGCGCGTCGCCACGCCCGAGGATCCAGCCAGCGCGCGCCTCGGCGAGAGCTTCTACGCATTCCTGCCGCGCACCGTGGTCGGCAGCCTGCGCTCGGCATGGGAGCTCGAGGCTGTGCGCCTGCGGCGCATGGACCGCGGCGCGTGGAGCGTGCGCAACGACATCCTCGGCGCTTGGGCGATGACAGTAGTGCTGTTCGCCGCGCTCACGGCGATCTTCGGGATCGTCGTGCTCCCCTATCTGGTGATCCAGGCGGTGGTCGGCTTCTCGCTGCTCGAGGTCGTCAACTACCTGGAGCACTACGGCCTGTTGCGCCAGAAGCGCGACGACGGCCGCTACGAGCGCACGCGCCCCGAGCACAGCTGGAACAGCAACAACATGGCCTCCAACGTGCTGCTCTACCACCTGCAGCGCCACTCCGACCATCACGCCAACCCAATCCGCCGCTATCAGGCGTTGCGCCACGTCGACGAGGCGCCGCAACTGCCGACCGGCTACGCCGGCATGATCCTGCTCGCGACGATCCCGCCGCTGTGGCGGCGCGTGATGGATCATCGCGTGCTCGAGCACTACCGCGGCGACGCAGAGCTCGCGAACCTCAAGCCGAGCCTGCGCGCCGCCGCGCAGGGCCTCGACAGGGCCGCCGCGTGAGCCGCCACCGTTGCCCCGCCTGCGGCTACGTCTACGACGAGCAGCAGGGCCATCCACACGAGGGCTTCCCGCCCGGCACGCCCTGGAGCGAGGTGCCCGACGACTGGGCCTGCCCCGACTGCGGCGTGCGCGACAAGGTCGATTTCGAGCCCGACACTGTGGAAGAGTAGGAGTCGCGCCATGCCTGCCCGAGCCATCTCCGCAAACACCGCCGCCGGGAGCGTCCCCTATCCCGTCGCCGCGCGCGAGCTGCTACGCAACACGCTGCTCGACGCAGCCCGCGAGCAGCTCCAGGCCAGCCGCTGGGCGGACGTCACGATGGCCGACATCGCGCTCGCCGCCGGCGTCAGCCGCCAGACGCTCTACAAGGAGTTCGGCTCGCGCGACGAGTTTGCGCAGGTTCTCGTCATGCGCGAGGCCGACCGCTTCCTGATCGCCGTCGAAGGCGCCATCACCGCCCACCGCGACGACCCCGCGAGCGCTCTCGCCGCCGCCTTCGACGTGTTCCTCCGAGCCGCCGCCGAGAACCCGCTCGTGCGCACGATCGTGCACGGCGAGGGCACCGAGGAGCTGCTCGCGCTGTTCACCACCCACGGCCAGCCGCTCGTCGCGCGCGCCACCGAGCAGCTGACGGATGTCCTGCTCGATGGCTGGCCGATGATCGCGCGCGAGGACATACAGCTGCTCAGCGAGTGCCTCGTGCGCCTAGCCATCAGCTACGCCGCGCTGCCCACGGGGCCCGCGAGCATGACCGCCGCCTCGGTCGCCACCTTGCTCGGGCCCTACATAGAGCAGGTCGTCGAGCGCAGCCGCGCGACCGTCGACGGCGCCAGCGCGTAGCGCGAGGTCCGCGCGCCGGTCTCGGGCCGCCGTCCCGCGAGTCGCGGCCACGGTCAGCGAGTCTCGACCGCGGTCGGCGACGGCGCGTCAGTCTCCGGCGCCACCCGCCGAACCAGCAGCCTCGGCCGCGTGCGCCGCTTCGCGCGCGCGCCTGTACTCATTGACGACGATGTCGGTGAGCTCCTCGACGGAGGTCTCCGCGGTGGGCTTGTCGAGCGCGATCACGCCGTCCTGGATCATGCTCACGCGGTCGCACGCCTCGAGCACGTGGACATAGTTGTGCAGGATCATGACGATCGAGACCTTGCCCTCGTCCTTCAGGCGCGCCACGAGGTCGAGGATCTGCGCCCCCTCTTTGGCGCCCATCGCCGCAAGCGGCTCGTCCAAGAGGATGATGTCGGCGTCCGAGTTGACCGTGCGCGCGACCGCGATCGCCTGGCGCTGGCCGCCTGACAGGCGCGCCACGGACACGTCGATGCGCGGGATGTTGATGCCGATCTCGTCCAACGCCCGCCGTGCGTCGCGCTTCATCTCGCGGTTGGCCAGGAACGGGATCGCACGATGCACCTTCTCGCGGCGCAGCGCCAGGTTGTGATAGACCGACAGTTCGTCGATCAACGCGAGATCCTGGTAGACGGTGTCGATGCCGCGGGCGCGCGCGTCGTCGACGCTCTTCGGCGCGTAGGGCTGCCCGTGCAGGAACATCTGCCCTGCGTCCTGCTTTTGGAAGCCGCAGATGATCTTGATCAGCGTCGACTTGCCCGCGCCGTTATCGCCGAGCAGGCCGAGCACCTCGCCCTTGCGCAGGTGCAGGTTGACGTCGCGCAGCGCCGTCACCGGGCCAAAGCGCTTGGCGATGTGTTCCACGCGCAGCACGTCGTCCGGAGCCGAGACCGGCCCGACGATCGTCTCGGCCGGCGCCGGCCGATCAGCCACTTCGGGCTCCCCTGCGCACACGCTGCACATACGTGTTGATGGTCATCGCCAGGATGATCGCAAGGCCCAGGTAGAGGAGCTGGTAGTCAGCGTTGACGCCCTTGAGGATCAACCCGTCCTTGAGGATGCCCAGGAACAGCGCTCCGATCAGCGCGCCGACGACGGTCCCCGCCCCGCCGGCGAGCAGCGTGCCGCCGATCACCGCCGCCGCGATCGCCAACAGCAGGAGTTCGTTCGCGCCGGCGACGTCCGGCTCGAGCTGTGTCGCGCGCACCGCCTCGAGGATCCCCACGAAGCCGCCGCCAGCGGCGCAGAGAACGAAGTTGCGGATCACGACCAGGCGCACGCGCACACCGGCCTCGGCGGCCGCCAGTTTGTTGGAGCCCACTGCCACCGTGTAAAGACCCCAACGAGTGAACGTCAGCACGAGCTGTCCCACGACCACGATCACGATCGCCCAGATCAGCTCCGAGTAAGTGCCCTCGCCGAGGACTTTCGCGAACGTCGAGACGTGGTTGACGGTTTCGGTCAGCGTGATGTGCGCCCCGTTGATCACCTTGTGCACCTCGACAGGCGTACCGTGCACTTCCGCGTCGGGCAACGAGACGGGCTGGCCGTGGGAGATGACCAGCGTCAGTCCCTCCAGCGTGAACAGCATGCCGAGCGTGGTCACGAACGAGTTGATGCCGACGACCGCCGTGAAGAAGCCGTTGACCAAGCCAACCACCATGCAGCAGGCGAGCGCCAAGAGCACGCTCGGCACCGCCGGAATCCCGGCCACCGCCAGCTTGTAGTAGATCAGCGGCGCGAGCAGGTACGTCGCCCCGATCGACAGATCGATCTCGCCGAGGATCATCACGAACACCTCGCCCGCGGCGAGGATCGCGAACGGAGCGAAGAACGGCAGCGACGTCTTGAAGCTGGAGGTGGTGAGGAACGTGCTCGTGTCCAGCGCGAAGTAGATCGCCACGATCAACGTGACGATGATGATGCTGCCCTCGCGCAGGGACAGCACGCGTTCGAGCAGCACCTTGCGAAGCGGCGGCGAGGCCCGGCGCGTACGCGCCGGGCCTCCAGCCGGTGGCGTGGACATCCCAGGCGAGGCCGGGTTCTCCGCCGCCTGTGCCATCAGCTAGGCCGCGGTACCCGCCGCGATCGGCACCACTTTGGCTTCCGAGGACGTGCCCTCGTAGCGGCTCTTGGAGTTCACGTACGGCGCGATGCTTTCTTTGTCGACGAATTTCAGGCCCGTGTTCACTTCCGCCGGACCCGATAGCGATCCGGAGACGTGCCACTGGAACAGCTGCAGGATCGGCACGAACCCCTGCAGGTAAGGCTGCTGGTCGATCGTGAATTCGAGGTAGCCTTCGTGCAGGCCTTTCTGGGTTTTTTCGGCGAGGTCGAAACCGCCGGCCTTCACGCCTTTCGCGTTCAGCCCGAGCTTCTGCATCACGCCCGCCAATTCCGCGGTGTCGCCACCGTCGACCGCGTACATCCCCTTCGTGCTCTGATGGCCCGTCCAATACGCTTCGATTGCCGTTTTCTCGCCCGATTCCAGCGAGCCGGTCACGATCGTGCTCACGTTGATCGGCGCACCAGATGCCTTGATCGCCTTTTCGGCTCCTTCCAAGCGCGGCTGCAGGTTCGCCGAGCCGGCATTCGCGGTGAAGATCACCACGTCGCCCGAGCCCACGTCGGCCACGATCCGTTTGCCCATCAGTTCGCCCGCCAGTTTCAGGTCCTGGCCGATGTAGGACAGGCGCTTGTTCGAGGGCGAGTCGGCGTTGTACGCGACCACCGGGATGCCCGCCTTCAGCGCGTTTTCGACAGGCGCGTTAAACGCGGTGTTGCTGATCAGCGAGACCGCGATCCCATCGGCGCCGGAAGAAATGGCAGTGTTTATGGCGTTCACCATCTGGTCGATGTTTTCGCTTTCTGAGCCCGTCCACTCATACGAGCAGCCCAGAAGCTTGCACGCATCCGCGATGCCGTACTGCGTCGGCACGAAGAACGAGTTCGTCGTCACGTGGTTTACGACCACGAATTTGTATGACGGGTGCGAACCGAAAATGCTCGCTGACCCGCCGCCGCCGCTGCTGGCACTCGACGAGTTCGACCCACAGGCGCTCAGCAATGTGCCGACCGAGCCCGCGGCCACGCCGGTCAGCGCCGTGCGACGCAGAAACGCGCGCCGGTCGATCCCAGTGTTCTCGATCTCCCCTCGATCGAGGTAGTCCAGGCGCTCCACCGCTTCGTGGGCCTGATCAGTGTCTGCCATGGTCCTCCTCCTCTACTCGCAGGGCCGCCAGGGCGGCTACTTCATGCTGTTCTAGCTTCTCCGCAAACCCCACCATAGTCAACCCCTCCCCGCGAAACCGCCGCGGCCCCTTTTCGGAGGGCTCGAAGAATCGCGATCTCCGCTTGCGGGTATACCCTCGTGGCATGGCTGGCAAACTCGCCGAGCCGGAGCCCTCCGGCCACGCGCCGGGGACCGGTTCCGCTGCGCACGCCGACCGCGAGCCGGACGACGCACGCCCCGCGGCCGCCGAGCCCAGCCACTCGGCCGCCGACGCGCCCAGCCACGCCACCGCCGCGCCCAGCCACTCAGCCGACGCGCCAGTCCGGCCGGCCGCCGATCGTGCCGAGGCCCACGAGCACGTCGGCCCCGTCGCGATCGCTCGCTACGTCAAAGACGACGGACGCGCGCTGATCCTCTACACCCGCGATCCGCCAGCCACAACGTGAGCGGCCGGCCCAGACGCGAGCAGCCGGCCCAGACGCGAGCAGCCGGCCCAGACGCGAGCGGCCGAGCGGCCGGCCCAGACGCGAGCGGCCGAGCGGCCGGCCCAGACGCGAGCAGCCGGCCCAGACGCGAGCGGGGTTGAGCGGCCGACGATGAGCGAACTGCGCTTCGAAGAGCTCCGCGGCGAGCAGGTCGTCTACGCGATCCACCGTCAGGACCGCACGTTCCTGCCCTCGCGCGATCACTGTCCGCTGGACCCCACACGACCAGGACGCGAGCCGACCGAGATTCCCCTGCCCGCGTTCGAGATCGCGGTCTTCGACAATCGCTTTCCGGCCTTCGAGGCGCCCCGCGGCGCCGCCGAGGTCGTCGTCTACACCGACGATCACGACGCCTCTTTCGGCGCGCTCGCACGCGAGCGCGCCGAGGCGCTCATGTGGGTCTGGCGACACCGCTACGCCGAGCTCGGCGCGCGCGCCGACGTCGACTACGTCTACATCTTCGAGAACCGCGGCGTCGAGGTCGGCGTCACGCTGCACCACCCCCACGGCCAGATCTACGGCTACCCGTTCGTGCCGCCCGTCGCCCAGCGCGAGCTCGCCGCCGACGAGCGCCTCGGCGGCTGCGCGCCGTGCGCACTGCTCGCGCGCGAGCTCGCCGACGACGAACGCGTGCTCTACGAGAGCGACAGCGTCGTCGCGTACGTCCCCTACGCCGCCCGCTGGGCCTATGAGGCGCACGTCGTCATGCGCCCGCATCGCCCCAGCCTGCTGCACTGCGAGCCCGACGAGCTGCGCCAGCTCTCGCACGCCCTGCAGACGCTGGTACGTGGCTCCGACGCCCTTTACGAGCGGCCATTCCCATCCGGCATGGCCGTC
>JASLHP010000152.1 GCA_030149625.1 Solirubrobacteraceae bacterium | reverse complement strand
GGTCCTCGGCGAAGGGAGCGAACAGGGGTGTGTGCACCGCGCGGTCGTAGGGGAGCACCTCGCACATGACGCCCTGCTCGACAGCGATCTCTTTCGCGCGAGCGGCCGCCTCGGCCTCGCCGACGAGCACGGCTTGGTGGGGGCAGTTGTCCATCGCCAGGTACAGCTCGCCGCCGGCACGCTCGCCGATCCGCCGCGCGCTGTCGGCATCGGCGCCGAGCGCGAGCAGCACGGCGGCCGGCACCTCGTGGCGCGCGTCGGCCTCGGTGTAGGACGCGTTGAGGCCGTGCGAGAACGCGCCGAGGCGCTCGTCGGTCTCGACGTCGAGCGCGCCCGAGGCCATCGCGGCTGAGTGCTCGCCGCTGGAGTGGCCGAGCATCGCATCGCAGCGCGGCACGAGCCGCCGCATCACCTCATACACGGCGGCGTTCGCCGTCAGCACCGCCTCGACCGCGATGTCGAGCTTCATCAGCCGCGCCTCGGTGTCGGCCCGCTCCTGCTCGGAGAACGCGGGGCGCGGGAACACCCAGTCGCTGAGCAGATGCCCGCGCGGGTGCTGATGGTAGATGCGGTCGATGCGGTCGAACACCGCGCGCGCCTCCTCGAACTGCAGGCACAGGTCGGAGAGCATGTTCGGGTACTGCGCGCCCTCGCCCGGGAACACGAACACGATCTTGCCCTCGCGGCCGAGCGGCTCGCCTTCGAAGTAGATCCCGGAGGTCGTCTTGATCCGCCGGCAGTCGGGCTCGCGCAGCTTCGCGATCGCCTGCGTGAGCTTCTTCTGTAGATCCTCGATGCTGGAGGCGACGATCGCCAGGCGCCGCGGCGCTGGCGCCCCGCCCAATTCGCGGCTCAGCGTGAACGCGAGGTCTGCGAGCGAGATCTCAGGGTTTCGCTCGAGCGCGGCGAGTAGCTCGTCAGCGACGCCGGCGAGCGCCTGCGGGGAGTCGCCCTCGAGGACGCAGATCTCGGTGTCCCACGGCGGACGGTGGGCGGTGCTCGGCGCTCCGTCGAACTCCTCGAGCACCGCGTGCGCGTTGATGCCGCCGAAGCCGAATGCGTTGATGCCGGCGCGTCGCGGCCAGCTCGCGCCGTGGATCCACGGTCGCGTCTCGGTGTTCACGTAGAACGGGCTGCGCTCGAGCTCGAGCTCCGGGTTCGGCTCGTCGCAGGCGATCGTCGGCGGCAGCACGCGATGGTGGAGCGCGAGCGCCGTCTTGATCAGGCCGGCGACGCCGGCCGCCGGGATCGTGTGGCCGATCATCGACTTGACCGTGCCGATCGCGCAGCGCGGCAGCTCGCCGTCGCGTTCGCCGAACACGCGTGTCAACGCATGCACCTCGGTCGCGTCGCCGACCGGCGTTCCCGTTCCGTGCGCCTCGATCAGCCCGATGCTGTCAGTCGAGACCCCGGCGGCGGCGTATGCGCGCTGCAGCGCGAGCTCCTCGCCCTCGATGCGCGGCGCCATCACGCTCATGCCGCGGCCGTCGCTGGAGACGCCGACGCCGCGAATCACCGCGTACACGCGGTCGCCGTCGCGCACGGCGTCCGCGGTGCGCTTCAGCACGACGGCGCCGATGCCCTCGCTCAGCAGCGTGCCGTCGGCGTCCTTGTCGAACGCGCGCAGCTGCTCGCGGCGCGAGAGCGCCCCGAGGCGGCAGAACAGGTTCAGCGTCGCAACCGGCATCCACACCTGCGAGCCGCCCGCGAGCGCGAGGTCGCAGTCGCCCGAGAGCAGGGTGCGCACGGCGTGCTGGACGGCCACGAGCGAGGAGGCGCACGCGGCGTCGATCGTGTAGGCGGGACCCATCAGGTCGAGCCGGTTGGCGATCCGCCCGACGATGATGTTCGGGATCAGCCCGGGCACTGTTTCCGGCCCGAGCGGCGGCAGCACCCGCTGCAGCTCCTCGCGCAGCGCGTCGAGCTCCTGCTCGGTGCGCTGCGGATACATCTGGTGGATCAGATCGAGCGTCTGTCCGATCACGAGGCCGCGCTGCAGCGCGATCGCGTTGCCGCCGTTGAGGTATGTGCCCTTGCCGAAGATCACGGCGGTGCGCTCGCGCACCTCGGCCGGCAGCTCCGCCTCGCCGGCATCCGCGAGCGCGTCGGTCGCGACCTGCAACGCCAGCCACTGATCTGGCTCGCCGCCGACCGCGACCGGGGGAATCCCGTGCGCGAGCGGGTCGAACTTGGCGAGCGCGCCGAGGTAGCCGCCGCGCTTGCAGTACGTACGGTCGACGTCGTTGAAGTCCGGGTCGTAGTAGACGTCTGGGTCCCACGCCTCGGGCGGCGGGTCCGAGGTCGCGTCGAACTTGGCGAGGATGTTGCGCCAGTAGGCGTCGACGTCGCGCGCGCCCGGGAACAGGCACGACATGCCGATGATCGCGACGCCCTGCTGCTCGCCCGTCGCTCCCATCAAGCGTTCGCTCCCGCGAGGCGGTTCAGCGCCTGCGTGCCGACCCCGACGACGTCCTGCAGCAGCGCCAGCACGCGCCCGTCCGATCCGAAGAACCAGTGGTCGGCATGGCACATCGGCCGGTTGCTCGCCGCGCGGATGCGAAGCTCGTGGCGCACGGGCTCGCTCTCGCCCGGCGCTGCGACGTGGATGTAGCGACCGATCTCCGCCGGCAGCAGCGTGACCTCCCACTCGAGGCGCGCCCACAGCACCTGGATCTGCAGCGCGCTGTCCAGCAGCACCGGGTCGAGCAGCCAGCGCATGCCCTCGGCGCCCGCGACGCACTGCGCTGCCTGCGACGAGCGCAGCACCGCGCTCGCGCCGCGCGCGTCCATGCCATCGATCGCGGTGATCCCCTGGAACAGCGGTCCGTGGAACAGCAGATCGCGGTAGGCGCTCTCGAGCGTGATCGGGAACGGCTTCAGCTCGGGGAGCGGTGCCGGGCGCGCGGCGAGGCCGGGGCGCGTCGGGTCGTGCAGGCCGGGTAGATCGCGTGCGCCGGCGGGGTCGCCGAGCACCACCAGCGCGCGGTAGTGCGGCCGCCCGCGCTCGGTGGGCCCGATCGTCACACTCACCTGTTCGCCGTCCTGTGGAGCGCTGTCGATGCGCACGGTGGCAGGCCGGTCGTCCTGCAGCGCGAGGCCGCTCAGCAGCCGGATCTCGCGCAGGTCGGAGACGGTTTGCCCAGGCGAGCCGGCGACGGCGGCCTGCGCCATCAGCTCCATCGCCACCGCGAACGGGAGTACCGGCCGGCCGTCGATGCGGTGATCGCCGAGATAGCGGTCGCGCTCCAGCGCGAACGTGTAGAGCGTCTCCCAGCCGCCGTCGCCGCGTGCCTGCCCTTCGTGCGTGCGGGCCAGCTCGTGCGCGCCCGAGAGCAGCACGAGGCCGTCCGCCTGCAACTCGGCCCCCGGCGTGCTCGCCGCGGCTCCGCTTGGCGCGGACGCGGCCGGCTCGGCTGCGCCCTCGCTGAGCCCGGCCTGCTCGCCCGCGAGCCCGGTGGCAGCGCCGATCACGATCTCGGCTTCGCCCTTGCTGCCGCGACGCAGCTCCTCCTCGAGCATGCGCGCGCCCTCGTCGAGCTCGATCAGCGCGACGCCGCGGCGGGCGAACTCCTCCTCGAGCCACGAGGACACCATGCCGGCCGCGCGCCATGGCCCCCAGTCGACCGACACGACGCGCCCAGGCCACGTGCGGTCGAGCTCGTGCGCGAGCTTGCCGAGGACCTCGCTCGCGGCGGCATAGTCGGACTGGCCGCGGTTGCCGAAGCGACCGGAGACGGAGCTGAACAGCACCATGAAGCGCAGCGACTCGCTGCGCAGCCGTGCCACCAGCGTCTGGGCGGCGCCCGCCTTTGTGTTCAGCACGCGCTCCATCGAGTCGAGCCGCTTGTCCGCGATCAGGCTGTCCTCGATCACGCCGGCGCCGTGCACGACGCCGTCGATGCGGCCGTGGCGCTCGTAGACGGAGTCGATCAGCGCTGCGAACGAGCCCGCATCGGATACGTCGCAGCTGAGGTACTCGACGCGTGCGCCTGCCGTGCGCATGCGCGCGAGGTTCTGGCGCACCTCGCGCGCGTTCAGGATCCGCTGGCAGTCGCGCTCGACGAGCGCGGGCTTCAGCTCCCGGTTCTCGCGCTTGCGGCGTTCGATCATCGCGCGGCGCAAGTCCGCGAGCTCGCCGAGCGCGGCGGTCTCGGGGCCCTCGTCCTCGCAGGGGGTGCGCCCGACGAGCAGCAGCGTGGGGCGGTAGCGCTCGGCCAGCGTCAGCGCGACTCGCGCCGTGATGCCGCGCGCGCCGCCGGTGACGAGCAGCACGCACTGCTCGTCGAGCACCTCGGCGTCGGGGCGATCCGCCAGAGGCGCGGCCACGGGCGCCAGCTGGATGCGCTCGCCGTCGCGGTAGCCGACCTCGACGAGCCCGTCCGCCGCATCGAGCTCGGCGAGCAGCTGCGCGGCCGTCTGTGTGGCCTCGGCGTCGGCGAGGTCGACGGCCTTGACGCGAACGGCCGGCCACTCCTGCGCGACGCTCTTGAGGAAGCCGTGGATCGCGCCCGTGCTCGCAGCGGCCCCCGACCAGGACGCGCCGACGCCGAAGGCGCCGCCGAGACGGCTCGCGCCGAGGATCGCAGCGCCCCCTGCGCCAGCCGCCGTCTCGAGATCCTCGCGCAGCGCCTGGCTGAGCAGCAGCAGCGACTCGAGGCCGCCGTACTCGACGGTCTCGGCAAGCGCGCCCAGGTGCACTAGTGCCTTGACGCCGCCGTGCGCGCGCATGCCGGCGGCGAAGCGCACCGCCTCCTCGGCGTCTCGTGGCTGCTCGGCGCGCGTGACCAGCACGACCGTCTCGCCGCGGTTGGCGAGCGCGCCGGAGAGCGCCTCGCCGACGCCGCGCTCGTCGTCGACGATCACCACGGCGCCCGAGGGCGCCAGCGCGGCCGTGGCGGTGATCGCGGGAGCGCTCGTTGCCTGCACGACGAACCGGCCGATGCGCTCCTGCTCGGACGGTCCTCGATCAAAAGGGCGCTGTTCCCCCGGCGCGTGCTGTCCGCCGGGCGGCGCCGCGGTCGCGTACGCCGCGGGCCCCGAGATAGCCGCCTCGAGCGCGTCGATCACCGCGTTCAGCGTCTTTGACGCCGTCAGCTCCTCGACGTCGATCGCCTCGCGCTCGGCGTCCGGCAGGCTCTGCGTGAACGTGCCGGCAATCTCGACCCGCTTGATCGAGTCGATCCCGAGGTCGCCCTCGAGGTCGGCCTCGAGCCCGAGCATGTCGGAGGGATAGCCGGTGCGCTCGCTCACGATCGCGAGCAGTCGCTCCTGGATCTGC
>JASLHP010000101.1 GCA_030149625.1 Solirubrobacteraceae bacterium | reverse complement strand
TGCCGTTTTTTGGCCCGCCTGTCGCAGCTGCCGCCCGTCGCGGGCTCAGCCTCGGCCGCGACTGACGCTTCTCTCCACGGTATTGAGTTTGCCTGACCACTGATGGCCTGATAAGTCAAGGCCTAGAAACTTCCGCTCGGCTTCGCTCGGGGCTACGCCGTCGACGTCTGTCGCGGTCTCGCGAGAGCTGGCAGAGCCAAGCACTCGCCGCGGGCGAGCGCGCCGTGCGGCAAGCTCCAGCTGGCCGACGCTCAGCCCGAAAACGCCGGCAACATCGCGAAGTGACGCACACTGGCCGTTTGATCTAGGACGCTTGCGCGTTGCGGTTGCGGCCCGGGACGCCGTACGGCGGTCGCCGGTGCGCCGGGGGTAGTGTCACCACACTGCCACCGACCGATCGGCGATGCCTTTCGTCGCTGTGCGGACACCGCGAACGGAACGGCCTGCGAGCCGTCACTGCGCTGTCACTGCGGCCTTGCGGTCCGCCTGCCGTCCGGCCTGCGTTGGCGCTCCGGCGCAGTTCGGTAAACCGCGCCGCTGATCGAGCGCTCCGTAGGAGCCGCTTCGGCGTGGAGCGCGCGCTCGACGGCGGCTCCGCTGGCCGTCAGGTGCCATGCGTTGGCGGCCACCGGAAGCTCGCCCGGGTGCATACGATTCTCGACTAGGCCGAGCCGCGCCAGCCGCGTCAGCAGCCTCGACATCTGGCCTTGATCTGCGATTCCCGAGCGTTGTGCGAGCTCGATGTTGCTGAGCGCGGGCTCGGCGGCGAGCGCCGCCAGGACGAGCTTCGCGCGGGGCTGGCCGCGTCGCTTGCGCTCGTTCCCGAGCAGTCGCAAGGCGGCGTCGACGCTGACCGGAGGCTGCTCTACCTCGGCGACGGCGGCTAGCTCTCGATGCGCGGCGCGAGCGCCGAGGTATGGCAGCACGATGAAGCTCATGAGCGGGTTCAACAGCTCGATCAGAGCTTGCGGCTCCTGCTGGAGCAGCTGTCCGTGAAGGATTCCGAGCACGCCGTTGACGACGGCTTCAGCGGTCAACCGCGGCGGATAGCCACGCGCAGGCTCGCGTTCGCCGTCCACCGCCGCCGCGAGCGCGGCAAGCGCCTTTTGGCGGGGCGCCCGCAGCGGCGACCCGGCCTCGGCCGAGTGCACTAGGCACAGCCGCGCAAGGTCCGGCTCCTCGTCGAAGAGCTGCAGTAGCGCGCGCAGACCCGCACGCATCGACTCGCGCCAACCGTCCGCGGCCCGCATCGCTTCGCCGGCACGCGCACCGGCCAGCTCGACGCCCTGCTCGAAGGCCGCGAGCACACAGGCGTCGCGATCCTCGAACAGCTCATAAAAGCTGTCGGTCGAAACTCGCGCGAGCGCGACGACACGCTCGACGCTCGCGGCGGCGAGCCCATCGCTGCAGACCAGGCGCACCAGCGCCGAGAGGATCCGCGTTCGCTGTGCCGCGAGCTCGCCGGTGGGCCGTGGCGCAGGCGCGATCCTCAACGCGGCGCGAGCCGGCGCGCTGCGCGGCCCGCGCATCTGCGCCGCGCTCGGCGTCTCCCCACCGATCGCGTGCTCGAGCTCCTCGCCAGCCCGGGTGAGTCGCCACGCATTCGGGATGCCCGGCGTCGGATCGTCCTGCGTGTTCACGATCAGGCCCTGCGCGCTCAGGGCCGCGAGGATCCTCGAGATGTGACCCTTTCCACGTATCCCGACTCGCCCGGCGATCTCCGCGTTGCTGAGCCCGCGCTCAGACGCGATGACCTTCACCACCCACGCCGCGCGATGGTTCATACGCAGCTCGCCGCCGCGATTGGCCCTCGGGCGCTGGCCGTAGGGCTCGGTCGGCTCGATCGCGCCACGGTCCGCGGCTACGAGTCCCCTGGTTGACATCTCAGCAACGGAGCATAGCCGGCGAATCGACGACGTCACGCCGTCGCTTCGCGTCACGCCGTCGGCAGTGCGAGCCGGTGCGAGCGAGCGATCTGCTCAGCCATCTGCTCGTCGACCCCGACCTCGTCGGCGATCTCGCTCCATCCGGCGAGGACGCCCGCGACGTCCGCGAGGATTGCCTCGGCGCGCCCGCGCTTGAGCCCGCCGACCGCGGCGACGGCGCGCAAATCGGCGACGGTGAAGCCGTCACGCTTGCCGTTGATCGACATCTGGTGGGAGTCGAGCCAGGGGTTGCCCGGCTGCCACGCCCAGACGACGTCGTATGCGGGCGCAAGCGACCACGCGCCGTTGCGATCCATGAGGAAAGCGATGTTCTTGACGTGGTCGTCCTGGTTGCGCGCGACGACGTTGAAGACCATGCGCCGGAACTGCTGCTCGACGACTGGCGTGCCGAGACCGAGCCGGCGGATCAGCAGCAGGACCTGCTCGTAGCTGTAGGCGCCGGGCTCGTTGTAGCTCGAGTGCTCGAGCGCGCCGACGGTCTGCATGTGCAGCTTGCCGCCGTCGTCGGGCCGGTCGAAGCGCCGGGTCATGAAGTGACGACGGCCGTGCTCTTCCAGGAGCCGGCAGTCCGCCATCTCGATTCCGGCGGCGCGTGCCATCCGCGAGTACGCGTACTCGACCGCGCCCCATCCCTGCGGGTCGGTGAGCCCGTGGTCGCCGGAGCTCGCGACGCCGTCGAACTTGAGCAGCCAGTGACGAAAGCCCTGACCGACCTCGACCTGCCCCGAGCGAACCTGGCCGGTCATGTCGTTGTAGGCGATGAACGCCTTCGCTCGCGCGCCGCCGGCAGAGCTGCCGATCGCGAGGATCGCCCGCATCGTCTGCTCGTCGGGGTTCTCGCTGAGCTCGGCCACGAACCCTTCGCGTTCGTCGAGCACCTCGCTCGCGAGACGCACGAGCGCATCGACCCGCAGGTCCGTGCCGGCGGCGGCCGTCGGCTCGTGCGAGGGCTGGAACTCGAGCGCGCCGACGCCGCGCGTGCCGACATAGCAGAGCCGCTGCACGACGTCGAAGCTCGAGCGCTCGCGTCCTTGCGAAGCGAGCCAGGCGTTGACGAGCGCCGTGCCCCAGCGATCGGGCAGCGAGTCCGCGAGCAGGCCGGGGAGACCGTTGAAGGCATCCTGCGGCAGGCCGGGGAAGCTGTATGGCTGAGCGCGCAGCGGCATCGTGACGGGCGCGAGTTGGATGCCGCTGCGGACGAACGCGGGGTCGTACTGGAACGTGGCGTAGCGCGCGCCCACGTCGATCGATACGGCTGCGATCCGTGACCCCCACAGCGTCACGGCGGCGACGGTCACGTGTCCGCACCCGGCTCATCCCCCCACGTCCACGACCGCTCGCCAGGCTTGGCGGGTCGGCGGCGGCTACCGCTGGCGCGTCGTCGGCCCTTGCGCTGCTCGCGTTCCAGCCGCGCGATCGGCAGCTCGACCGACTCAGACACCGCCGCGTCGAGCCCCGCGAGCAGCTCCAGCGTGCGCAGCAGCTTGATCATGGATGTCATCTGCACGGACTCGCCGCGCTCAGCGCGCTGCACCGTCGCCTGGCCGACCCCAGCCTGGGCCGCCAGCTCGGCCTGTGTCAAGTTGCGCTCGAGGCGATGGCGCGCGAGCCTGCGGCCGAGCTCGGCGAGAACGGCTGCGTCGGTCATTAGCTTGCTCAAGCGCATCACTTATGATTTCTAAAGCACAAATCAACGCAAAACAAATCTATACTGATGCACTATATCAGGATCGCTATTACGCATCACTCTCGATAGCTTATAAGATTATTAGACGATAATACATCGTTTATGATGCTAAAAATGCGATAGTCAGCTGTTGAGCAGCTCCAACCGAGGCCCTTGCGCACCCTCGGCCGCGACGAACCGCGCCGTGGCCCGGCTGAGCACGAACGCGAGTACCTCTCCTCCGTCTCTGCGCACTTCGAGGCGCCGGCCCCCGTCGTGCACGGCGACGACGACGCCCAGCTCAACGTCTCCGCCGAAGTAGACGATCCGCGCCTGAGCGCCGACCCGTGGCAGTTGTCGCGAGGGCCCGAGCACACCTCGATGCTACGCGGCGAGCCCAGTCCGGCCTGCGACGCACACCTACGACGCAGGCCGCGCCCGCCGTCGATACCGTCAGGGCATGCGCCGCACGAAGATCGTCGCCACGATCGGCCCCGCCTCCCGCGAGCCCGCGACCCTGGTGCGGATGGTGCAGGCGGGCATGGACGTGGCGCGCCTGAACTACTCGCACGGCACGCTGGAGGAGCACGCCGAGACGGTGCACCGTGTGCGCGACGCCGCCGGCAGGGCGGGGCGCCCGGTGGCGATCCTGCAGGACCTGCCGGGACCCAAGCTCCGCATCGGCCCGCTGCACGAGGACGTCGTCGAGCTGACACCGGGCGAGCGGCTGACGTTCTCCTGCGGCGACGGCGATCGACCGGGCGACGCGCGCGAGATGAGCATCTCCTGGGCTGGACTGCCGGACGCGGTCGAGCCGGGCTCCGTCCTGTACCTCGCCGACGGCTCGGTGCGCCTGCGCGTGACAGAGGTGCGTGCTGGCGACTGCGAGGTGGACGTCGAGATCGAGGTCGGCGGCGCCGTCGCCTCGCGTCAGGGCCTGAACATCCCCGGCCCGGTCGCGTCGCTGCCGGCGGTACCCGAGGAGGACCTGCAGCTGCTGCGCCACGGCGAGTCGATCGGCGTCGACATGGTCGCGCTGTCGTTCGTGCAATCCCCCGACGACGTCATATCCGTGCGCGACCACACACGCCTGCCGCTGATCGCGAAGATGGAGAAGCCCGAGGCCGTCAAGCGCGCCGGCGAGATCCTCGCGGCCGCCGATTGCGTGATGGTCGCGCGCGGCGATCTCGGCATCGAGCTGCCGATCGAGCAGGTGCCGATCGTGCAGAAGCAGCTGCTCGAGCTCGCCGGCTCGATGGCGCGCCCGTCGATCACCGCGACGCAGATGCTCGACTCGATGGTCAGCTCCTCGCGCCCGACCAGGGCGGAGGTCGCGGACGTGGCGAACGCGATCCTCGACGGCACCGACGCGGTGATGCTCTCGCAGGAGACCGCCGTCGGCGCCTACCCGGTGGAGGCGGTCGCGATGATGGCGGCGGTGGCCGTGCAGGCGGAGTCGATCGCGCCGTATGAGCGCTGGAACGAGTCGCGGGTGCGCCGCACGCACTCCGATCCCGCGTACACGATCGCGCACAACCTGTGCGATGCCGCGCGCGAGCTGCGCCTTGACGCTCTGGTGATACCGACGCTCTCGGGACGCTCGGCGCGTTTGGTCTCGGCGCACCGTCCCACGGTGCCGATCTACGCGCTCTCGCCCGGCAAAGAGACGGTCAGGCGCTGCGGGCTGATGTGGGGTGTGCAGGCCGCGTCGATGCCACGCCACGAGACGACCGAGGCGCTGATCGCGGACGCGGCGCGGCGCGTGGTCGAGCTCGGCTGGTGCGAGCGCGGCAAGCGCGTGGGTATCACAGCGGGGCTGCCGTCGGGGCGGCCGGGCACGACGAGCCTGTTCCAGATACAAGTTCTTTGATGCCCAGCAGCGAGAGCCAGAACGCGGACGTGCTGGTGATCTTCGGGATCACGGGCGACCTCGCGAAGGTGATGACGTTCCGCTCGCTCTACCGGCTCGAGCGCCGCGGCCTGCTGGACTGTCCGATCGTGGGCGTGGCGGTCGACGGCTGGAGCGTCGAGCGTCTGCGCGAACACGCGCGCGAGTGCATCGAAGGCGCCGGAGAGGAAGTCGACTCGGCGGTGTTCGAGCGCTTCGCCGCCCGCCTGTCCTACGTCAGCGGCGACTTCACCGACGCGGCCACGTACGGGCGCGTGAAGGAGGCCGTCGGCGACGCGCGCACACCCGTGTTCTATCTGGAGGTCCCGCCGTTCCTGTTCGGGCCGGTGATCAAGCAGCTGGCGCAAGCGGGGCTGACGAAAACCGCGCGCGTGGTCGTGGAGAAGCCGTTCGGCCACGACCTCGCCTCGGCGCGCGCGCTCGCAGCCGAAATCCACGAGTCGATCGACGAGTCGCAGCTGTATCGGATCGACCACTTCCTCGGGAAGATGGGCGCCGACGAGCTCCTGTATCTGCGCTTCGCGAACACGATGATCGAGCCGATCTGGAACCGCAACCACATCGCCTACGTGCAGATCACGATGGCGGAGAAGTTCGGAGTCGAGGACCGCGGGCACTTCTACGATCCGGTTGGCGCGCTGCGCGACGTGGTCGTCAACCACCTGATGCAGCTCGTCGCGCTGGCCGCGATGGAGGCGCCCGCGGGCAGCGACGCGGAAACGCTCAAGGACGCGAAGTTCGCGGTGTTCCGCGCGATCGCCGACGCGAACCCGGCGCACTACGTGCGCGGTCAGTACGACGGCTACCGCGACATCGACGGCGTCGCGAAGGACTCGAGCACGGAGACCTATGCGGCGCTGCGCCTGGACATCGACAACTGGCGCTGGTCGGGCGTGCCGTGGTTCATCCGCAGCGGCAAGAAGCTGGCGCTCACGCAGACGGAGCTGCGCGTCGTCTTTCGCGAGCCGCCGCGCCTCGGCTTCATGGAGCACGGGCGTCGGCGCCCGGAGCCCAACCAGTTCGTCGTCAAGCTCGACCCGGGCACGGGCACGCGCGTGGTCCTCGACGCCCATCGCGCTGACCTCGCCGGTCCCGAGGCGGTCCACCTCGACGTCGAGTTCGCCGAGCAGGGCGGCGAGGCGCCCACCCCCTACGAGGTGCTGCTGCTCGACGCGATGCGCGGCGAGAGCACACGCTTCACGCGCCAGGACGGCGTCGAAGAGACGTGGCGGATCTTCGAACCACTGCTGCGCGAACCACCGCGCGTGCACTCGTATGCTCCGGGCTCGTGGGGGCCCGCCGAGAGCGACCGGCTGGTGTCGGGGTTCGGCGAGTGGCACAGTCCTTGGGCGCCGTGAGGGTGGTGGCCGGGCTGTCTGGGCGAAACTTGGCTGTGCGCGAACCATATGGTCGCGGCGCCAGCGCTTGACTTGAGCAGCGCAAACACCGCTGGTGAAGGGTCTTGTGCGCCTTTGTCGCCAGGAGCCAGAACATGTGTTCGTATTCCGACGCCGCCGCACGCTAGGGTTTCATGACGCCATGACTTGGGATACGGGAAACCCCCTAACGGCGATCCGGGCTGCACTAGGACCGCCCGCATACGACCGTCACAACGTCCTTCTCTACGAGGGCGACTGCTTGGAGCTGCTAAGTCGCGTACCCCGAGACACCTTCGACCTCACGGTCACCTCGCCCCCATACAACATCGGCAAGGAGTACGAGGCCAAGCGCGAGGTAGCCGAGTACATCGATTGGTGCGCCACCTGGATCGCAGAGGTCTATCGGATCGCCTCCCTGGACGGGGCATTCTGGCTCAATCTCGGCTACCTAGCCGTGCCTGATACTGCGCGCGCCATCCCTATCCCATACCTTCTCTGGGACCGCGTGCCGTTCTTCCTCGTTCAGGAGGTTGTGTGGCAGTACGGGGCTGGCGTTGCGGCAAAATTGGCTTACTCACCGCGCAACGAGAAGTTCCTCTGGTACGTGCGCGATCAGGACAAAATCTACTTCGATCTCGACGCCGTCCGCGACCCGAACATCAAGTACCCGAACCAGTTCAAGAACGGCAGACGTAAGGTCAATCTGGCTGGGAAAAATCCCGGCGATGTGTGGTCGTTTCCCAAGATAACGTCGGGTCGCAACCGCAGTTCACCGGAGCGCACCCCGCACCCCGCACAGTTCCCGGTAGCCGTAATCGAGCGCATTATCAAAGGCGGCAGCCCTCCCGGGGCACTCGTGCTCGACCCCTTCATGGGTTCCGGCACCACCGCCGAGGTGGCAATGCGACTGAATCGTCCCGTGGTCGGCATTGAGCTCAACGCCGATTACGTCACGATTGCCGCTGAGCGCCTAGATCGGGTGGGTGACGCGCTGGATGCCGAACGACCGCAGATCGGCCTCAGCGTCTAGGCGCGGTACAGCTCGACGAGCTTGCCCGCGTAGGCCTCGGGACGGATTTTCGCCTGCTGCCCGCTCGCGGCGACCTGTGCAACCCAGTCCGTGTGGTCGAGCCAGCCGAGACGAATCACCCGTATCCCCGGCAGACTGTCTTCGACGTCCGCCCACCTCTGGAAGTTGACCGTGAGATAAAAGCCAGATTTGGACTTCTTACCTCCGGCACCCGGCTGAGCGTAGCTCCTGTTGCCGAAAACTTGGCCAGGATGCGAGGACGTCTTGATCTCCGTAGACCAGTAGTCGTCGGGTACGTACACTAGATCCTTGTCGGCCCCTGTAGCATCGCGGCGCCACACGCCCGGATATCGCGCCTGAAGGTCGTATGGGATCAGCTCATGCAGATAATCGCCCATGATCTGTGGCTTGGGGAAGATGTGCTCCCCGATCTTGAGGCCGAGCTTGCCGACTCTCGAGTCGAAGATACTCTCCCACTCCTCGAGGACCACTTCGACGAGCACACGTCGTTCGAGGGGATAGCCCTTGAGTAGGGCGTTCGTCTTGGCAGCCCACTTGTCCGGCGGAACGCCGTCGTAGGGACTCAGGCTCGACACGCCGCGGAGTCTGCCATGAAGCTTCTGCCCCCGCCCGCTCCTCCCACTCACCGCGGTCTCGGGCTCAACGTTCGTTGGCCGTCTGAGAAACATGGAAGGGCGGACACACCCCACGGCGGGCGCTGTGGCCGCGGTGCGATCGTGTGATGGCTGCCTGGGACGCGGTGCGGCTACTTGGCTTTGTGGTGGCTTGGGGTTTTCGTGTGTTTGTGGCTGGCGTGCTTCGCCTTCTTTGCTTTCTTGGGTTTGGGGCAGCCGGTGATCGTGACCGGGGTTTCCTGGTGGATTTCTAGGCCGTTCTGGGCCTTGAAGAACGTCGGCATCTTCAGCCTCTGGCCACAAAAGTCATAGCTGTCCTTGGCGGGCAGATTCGCGCCGAACTCGCTATAGGCGCCCATCGGGACGTTGACTTCGATCGATTCGAACGGCACATCCGGCGTATCACGGAACGTCGCGCTCGTGACGCCCGTCTTGCTGATGAACGTTTCGCCGTGCAGTTCGACATGCACGTTATCGCCGTACAGGTCGAGCACCGCGTCCGGGAACTTCGTCGAGCCGTAGCTCACGAAGTACACCGGCCCTTCAAGCGGCACGGGAAGCACCGGCGTATGCACCACGGCATGCCCGATGATCGACGCCTTTGGGCACGCCGCCCGGTTTGTTTC
>JASLHP010000096.1 GCA_030149625.1 Solirubrobacteraceae bacterium | reverse complement strand
ACGCCCACACCAGCGCGCACGCCGACACGGATGCAGACAATAGTCTGCATCCGGACGCCGACGTGCCGCCGCGCGAGGGCGCGCGGCCGACGAGCAGCGAAGGCTTCGAAGTCGTATACGTGGGCGCGATGTCCGGCTGGTGGTCGCTGCTCGACGAGCGCGCCCCGGAGGGACCGCTTGCACGTTTGTACGGCGTGTGGACGCGCCTCGGCCGCTACGAGCTGGCCACGCTCGATCAACGAACGTCCTCGCCCGCTGTCATCGGGCTCGCGATCCTCGACGCGATCCGCACGCGGCCCGATTGGGCCGGGCGGCTGCGGCTGAGCGTCTACGGCAACCCCTATCCGGTGCCGCTGGTCGAGCGCGCTCTGGCGAGCGCTGGCGTGGCGCGCGTGGTGAGCGTGCACGGCGCGGTGCCACACAGCGAGGTAGCGGGCATCCTCGCGCGCGCGGACCTGCTGTTCATCACGCTGCCCAAGCGCCTCGATGGCTCGCCGGGCGGGCGCATCTCCGCCAAGACCTACGAGTACCTCGCCACCGACCGGCCGATCCTGGCGGCGGTGCCCGCGGGCGAGAACTGGGACTACCTTGCCGACAAGCCCGGGGTGTGGCTGGTCGCGCCCGACGATCGCGAGGCGATGCGCACGGCGATCGTCGAGCTCGCGGCGGCGAAGCTCGCGGGCAGACCGCTCACGTTCGACCGCGGCGAGCTGGCGCGCGAGCTCTCCTACGAGACGAAGGCACGGGAGCTCGCCGAGGTGCTCAGCGCGGCGATCGCGCGGCGGAGCGGCTGAGCAGCTGTTCGATCAGCCCCGCCACCGCCGTCGCGCTGCGCTCGACGCCCATCGCGGTGCGCGCGAACTCGCTACCGCGCGCGCCGAGCGCCTCGCGTCGCGGCCCGTCGTCGAGCAGCCCCGCGATCGCGTCGGCGAGCGCGCGCGCGGATGGCTCGACGACCAAGGCTGCCTGGGCGTGGATCAGCTCGGCCCAGCTACGTGGCCCGTCGATCGCCACGACAGCTCGGCCCGAGGCGAGCGACGCGGCGAGCGTGCCCTTGCGCGAGGTCGGACCGGACGGTTCGGGATGCAGCAGGAGCTCACAGGCGCTGAGCGCGTCCGAGAGCTCGCCGGCCGCGAGCACGCCGGAGAAGGACAGCGCCTGTTCGACGCCGCGCGTGCGTGCGCCGTCGAGCCACGCCGCGCCCGCCGGCGTGTCCGCGCCGGGCGCGCCGAGCAGCCGCAGGTGCGCGCGCACGCCGCGCTCCCGCAGCAGTCGCAATGCGTCCAGCACGAGCGAGCTTGCCGCGCCCTCGTACGCGTAGCCGAAGAGGCCGATCGCACGATCCTCTCCGGCGGCGCGGGCGTGCGCGGCGCTCGGCGCGGGCAGGTTCGAGAAGACGGGCGCGAGGACCGTCTGGCGTCGCGGCAGCCAGGGACGAGAGGCGAGCTGCTCGGCGCGGAACGGCGCGGTGACGACGACCGCCGCCGAGCCGCGCATGACTTCGATCAACAGCGCGTTCTGCGTGAGCGACCACGCTCTGCCGCGGGCGCCGCCGCGCCCCCAGGGGTAGGCGATCTCGTGTAGCACGGAGACAACCGGCGTGTGCGAGCCGCGCAGCGCCTCGACCGTCGCGCGAACGTACAGCGGAAAGCCGCGGTAGGCGTAGGAGAACACGGAGTAGTGAAACACGATCGCGTCCGCTCTCGCGCGATCGAGCTCGCCGGCGAGCGACGTCGCCCAGCCGCGGAACTCCGAGCGCGCACCCAGGAGCGAGTGCTCGCTGCGCACCAGCCAGTGCATCGAGCACGATACGCCCTGCTCGCGCAACGCCTCCGCGAGCAGTGTGGCGTGGTCGCGCACGCCACACATGGCGGCTGCGGACACGCCGACGACGGCGGCGCGCAGGCCGTGAGCGGGCTGTGCCGCGCCGGCGTCAGGCATGCTCCGCCCGTGTGTCGGAAGCGGCGAGGACCTCTTTGCGATACGCGGCCTCAAGTGTTTCGGTGAGCGCATCGAGATCGCCGGTTGCCACGATCAGGCCGTCGCGACCCGGCGAGATCAGCTCCTTCATGCCCGTGTCCTCGCTGACGATCACGGGAACGCCGGCCGCCAGCGCCTCAGCGGGCGCGTACGCGAACCCGTCCTCGTAGGCAGGGTGAACGCAGAGCGCGGCGGCGCGTAGACGTGGCAGCGGGTCGCCGGGGCAGACGCTGATCCGCGGGTCGCCGGCGCAGGCGGCTTGAACGAAGCGCCGCATGCCGGGCGTCCCCCAGCCACCGACCAGGCGCAGCCTGATGTCGGGGTAGGGCAGGCGGCGCACCGCGTCGATCAGCAGCGGGACGCCCTTGTGAACGGCAAGGCTGCCGACATAGACCAGCTCGAATCGATCTGAGGACTCGCGCACGTCGGCTTGCGCTGAGCGCGGGTCGTCCCGTACGAAGCGCGGGTCGGGCGTCAACGGAAAGCGCGCGAGCCGCTCGGCGGGGAACCCTTGCTCCAGGAATGAGTCGCGCGTGTACTCGGACGCGACGTAGATCAGATCCGCATGCTCGTACTCGCTGAGGGTACGCTCGAGCAGCCGGCTCGCCCACGATCCCTCGAACGGGTAGCGGCGGTGCGCGAGCGCGTGCTGGGAGGCGAGCAGGCGCACATGGGGGTTGGCCGACACGAGCGATCGCGACTCATAGCCACGGCGACGCGCGAGCCGCAGCTGAGTCAGGGCCTGTCCGTTGAACGCGATCAGATGCTCGACGTCCGCAAGGCGCGCGGCGGCATAGGCGTCGAACTCGACGGCCGCCGCGCGCGCGCGCACGCCTACCGACGTGGGCACCGGCAACGTCCGCAGCACGTTCGCCAGGTAGGGGATTCCGAGTGCGTGTCGCGGGGCTCGATCGGCGCCGCCCGGAGCTCGATCAG
>JASLHP010000087.1 GCA_030149625.1 Solirubrobacteraceae bacterium | reverse complement strand
GCCTCGTGCGGCTCGGTTCCCGTGACGGCGGCGATCGTCACGGATACGAACGAGAAGCCGAGACCGGCCTCGCGTCGGGGCTGATCAACACCGCGCAGCAGGTCGGAGGCGCGCTCGGCCTCGCGATTCTCGCCACCGTCGCGAACAGCCGCACGCAGAGCTTGATCGGCGCCGGCGTGCACAACTCCTCGGTCGCGCTCACCAAAGGCTACGACCGCGCATTCCTCGTCGGCGCGGGCTTCGCGGTCGCCGGCGCGATCCTCACCCTCGTGCTGATCTCCTCGCGCGACAGCCGCGAGCAGGCGGCGGCGGCGCGACGCGGGGAGCTCGAGACGGTCGCCGCGTGAGGCTCGGGGCCGGCTCGACGCGCTCGGGCCCGTTCGACGCGCGCGGCGCGTCGAACGGGGCGTGGTTCGGCGACGGGACTCAGGAAATGCGCCGGGCGCGCGTCAGGCCTCGAGCGCTGGTCGCGCGGACGAGCTCGAGCCCGCGAGCGGTCAGGTGCCAGGCGTTCGCGGCGCCGCGATCTGCGCCGAAGCCGCGGTTCTCGATCAGGGCGAGCCGCTCCAGCCGCGACAGCAGCTTCGATATCTGGCCCTGGTCGGTGACGCCGGCCGCGTCGGCGACCATGCGGTTGCTCGCGCCGGGCTGCTGAGAGATGACGCCGAGCGCCCTGACGGTGCGGTAGGTGAGGCGCAGGCCGGTGCCCGGCAGCGTCTCCGTGCGTCGTGGAGCGTTCGTTCTGCGAACCGGCTCGCGCATGGGCGGCTTTCGCCGCAGCTCGGCCCGCGCCTGGGCGATTCCCATGTAGGGCAGCACGATCAGATACATGCAGGGCCCCAGAAGCTCGCTGAATGGCTCGTGGTGGCCGCTCACGAGGCGCGTGTGGACGACGTGCGAGATTCCACCCACGGTCGCCTCGCCGGTAAGACGTGGCGGCTGTCTTCGCGCGTCGGTCATGCCGCGTCCGCGGTCGATGACCGCCGCGAGCGTCGCGGTCAGCTGCGCCTTGCGCTCCAGGACCGCCGGTGGCCCGGCGAGCGTGTCGACGAACCAGATCCTCGCGAGTCTCGGCTCGTCGTCGATCAGGCACAGCAGGCCGCCGAGCGCCGCGCGAGTCGCCGCGAGCCAGCTGCTCTCCGCTGCGTACGCCGCGCGCGCGACCGCGCGGGCGTGAGCGATTATCTCCTCGACGACCGCCGTGAAGCAATCGTCCCGGTCAGCGAAGACGTCGTAGAAGGTCTTGCGCGACGTTCGCGAGCGCTCGATCACCGCCGAGGCGGTCATCGCGCCATAGCCCGACTCCTCGAGCAGGTCGATGGCCGCCTCGAGCATCCGCGCTCGCTGAATCTCGGTCACTTCCCGGCTCGCAAGGCGTTGACGGCCGCGAGCGAGCTGTGCGTCCGGCGCAGCGCGAGCGCTCATCTGCGCGAACAACGCGAGCGGCCGTCACACGCCGTGCGACGCACGGCTCGACACGCGATCGCGGCCCGCCTCGGTCGCCAGAACACCCACGTGGCGATGCCGTTCGTACGCAGGCCGAACCCCGAGATCGAGGCGGACGGCCCTCGAACGAGAAGCCCACACCAAATCGGGCGCACGCCGAAGTCGATGACCGTGGCGCTCCGCCTGCGCGACGATACGCGCTCCGGCGCTCGGCCGCCGCCCTGCTGGGCCTGCTCGCGCGCGGCCCGGCCGTCCGTGCTCGGCGGATCGGTCTCCGCGCGCGCCTCCCCGTGCGCCTGCTCTGCTTCTGGGCTCCTCGAAGTGTCGGACTCAATCTCGCGCTCGGGCATCTTCAGGCAAGGCTCCTCGCCCGATACTGCCTCAACCCCGACCGCCACGGTAAGCCTGTGTTTATAAGGTTCTAGCTTGTGAGCACCTAATGCACATGTTTCATTGAGTCATACCCGCCTGGATGGCGCTTGACTTCGACCGCGCCGCCGCGCCGCGGGCACATGCCGATGGCGGAGCGCGCTCACGGCTTCGGGCCATCGGGCGAGGATCCCCGGTCACGTCCGGCATCCTCCGAGGGCGCGGCCGGGACGACTCCCTCCTCGGCCAGCGCATCGCGCAGCGTCCGCTCGAAGGCGGCGGGCTCGACGTCGAACAGGCGGCGCGCGGAGTCGTCAGTGACGATCGTCTCGGTGCTGAGCCCCTCGACGAGGGGTCGGGCGACGCCGGCGTCCACGGGAGTGACGAGGCCGATCCAGAGCGAGGACAGGCGGGGCGTGAGAAAGGGGACGCGCAGCTTCGGTCGTGGTCGTTTTCCGAGCGCGCGGGCCATGACGTCGAGCATCTCGCTGTAGGTGAGCACGTCGGGACCGCCGATCTGCAGCTCGAGTCCGGCGCGGCAGGACGGCTGCGCGACCAGCGTCAGGTAGGAGAGGACGTCGTCGATGCCGACGGGCTGCGTCCTCGTCGACAGCCAGGCCGGGGCGATCATCGCGGGGAGCCGCTCGACGAGATAACGCAGAGTCCGGTAGGACTCGCTTTCGCTGCCCACGATCATGCCGGCGCGGATGTAGGTGAGGGCGGGTCCCACGGATCTCAACTGAAGCGCGGTGTCGTGTCGGCTGCGCAGGTGCTCGGAGCGAGGCCGCTCGCCGAGGCCGCCGAGGTAGACGACGCGTTCGACGCCGTCGCGCGCGGCCGCTTCAGCGAACGCGCGCGCGGCCCTGCGCTCGCGCGCGACGAAGTCGCTGCGCGTCCCGCGACCCATCGAGTGGATGAGGTAGTAAGCGACGTCGATACCGGCGCCCGCGCCCGCGAGCGTCTCGGGTTCCAACACGTCGGCTACGCGTAGCTCGAACCCGTCCGCCGCCAGTGAGCGCGCCGCGGCGCTCT
>JASLHP010000072.1 GCA_030149625.1 Solirubrobacteraceae bacterium | reverse complement strand
GTCGTGCTCTACCGCAGCTGCGAGACGCTGATCTCGACGGCCCGGCCGGCCGCGTACGTGGAGCGCACGATCCGGTGGTTGGACTGGGCGCAGTACACGCCCGGTCTGGCGCCGCCGGGGGTCAAGATCACGCCACGTGCGTTCGGACGCGATCGGCGCATGCCCATCACCAACCGCTACCGCGGCTAGCGACGCCTTGCGTGTCATCGCCCAGCTGCCCCGCGCTTGCGGGCTGTGCGCCGCCGCCGCGCTGTGCGCGCTCGCGCTGTGCGCGTGTGCGAGCACGGTGCAGGACGAGCCGATCCCGCACAACATCCTCGAGGGTCTGATCGCGGCGCCATTCCCCGTGTACTGGCTGGGCGGCTCCTTCGAGGGCATGGCGATCGGCGAAGCCACACACGATCCCAGCGGCTCCTTCAGCGTGCAGTACGGCAACTGCCTGGCGGGTGGTCAGGGAAGCTGTGTGCCGCCGCTGCGGATCGTGACCTCGCCGGACAACAGCTTCCTGCCCGGCGGCTCGACGCCGAGCAGGAGAACGCGCATCAGGGGCGTGAGCGCACTGCTCGCGCAGGCCGGCAGGACGGTGATCCTCGCGACGGGCGGCGTCGTCGTCGACATCTACGCGACCAGCGCCCGCACCGCCGCCGCGGCCGCCCGTACGGCGGTGCCGATCAATGCGATCGGAGCGCCCGAAGCGCCGCTGCCCCCGGCGTTGCCGGACACCGGCTTCGGCGAGACGCCGCTGCCCTCACAGGTGCCGGCGCCGCTGCGGCCGCTCGGCTGACAGCTACTCGCGCGCCGGCGGCCCGATGGCCTCCGGCAGCGGACGCACGGCGATCGTCATGCGAGTGACCGCGCACGTGCGATCGTCGTCGTCGCTGAAGCGCACGTCCCACACCCATGTGGTGCGACCGCGGTGCACGCGCGTCGCTGAGGCGTGTACGACGCCCGCGGTGATCGGTCGCAGGAAGCTCGTGTTGTTGGACAGCCCCATCGCCGTGCTGCCGGCCTCGTGGACGGCGAGCGCGGTCGCCAGCGAGGTCATCGACTCAGCCATCGACGCGTACACGCCACCGTGAATCAGGCCCGCCGGCTGCTTGAGCTCCTCGCGCACGGTCACGTGAGCGCGTACCTCCGTGTCCGAGCACGCCAGCAGCTCCAGCCCGTAGAGGCGATCGTAACCGTGCAGCGCGGCGTTGATCCGCTCGGCGTCGACTGTGCTCATGCCGGCGCCACGATAGCCTACGTTCCTCCGTTGCCTGCTCGTGAAGCCACGACGTGCGGTGTCGGACGTTCACACGACATGAGCCGATTGGATGAGCTTCCACCCGACCAGCGCGCTGCGCTATCGCTGCTGCTGCGCCAACGTAAGAGCTATGCGGAGGTCGCGACGCTGCTCGGCATCGGCGAGCTCGCGGTGCACGACCGCGCGCATGCGGCGCTCGTGGTGCTGGCGCCGCGACGCGCGCGCGAGCTGACAGCGGAGCAGCGCCTGGAGATAGGCGACTACCTGCTCGGCCAGCAGCCGGGCGTCGCGGAGCGACTGCGCACGCGCAGCTACTTGAGCGCCTCCGAGCCGGCGCGCTCGTGGGCCACCGAGCTGGCGGCGCAGATCGGCTCGCTCGCCGGCGAGCAGCTTCCCGAGATCCCCGCGGGGACGCCGAGCGCCGCCGCGCCCGCCGGCAAGCCGGGACCGCAGCGTGTCGGCGACCTCTCGGCGGCATCGCCTCAGACGGCGCGCTCGGCCGACGCCGCGACGGCGACGGCGCGCTCGCTGCCCAGCTCGAAGCTCGGCGGCGCGGTGCTCCTGACGGTGATAGTCGCGGCGGTGGTCGTCGCCGTCGTGCTGCTGAGCGGCGGCTCAGGTGCGAGCAAGTCAGGCGCCAATGCGGGCACGACCGTGAAAACGGCGAGCACCGCGACGAAGACGGGGCCGACGATCGACGATCAGATCACCTTGAGCCCGGTCGATTCGGCGAGCGGCACCGTGGGCGTCGTCTACGTGCTCTCAGAAGGCTCCAAGCGCGCGTTCTTCATCCAGGTGCAGCACATCCCCGAGACCAAGGGCTTCTACTATGCGGTCTGGCTGTACAACTCGCCGCGCAGCGAGCTGCCGCTCAGCAAGAGCCCCAAAGTCGGCTCGAGCCACAGCTTCGCCGGCGGCTCCGCGCTCCCCAGCAACGCCGCCGAATACCACGAGATCCTGCTGACCAAGGAGACCACGGCGCACCCGACGCATCCCGGCTCGGTGGTGCTGCGCGGCTCCTTCAGCGTGCGCTGAGATCCAGCAGCTTCCCCGGGTTCATGATGCCCGCGGGGTCGAGCTCGGACTTCAGCGCGCGCAGTGCCGCCACTCCCCCGGCACCGATCTCCCGCTCGATCCAGGGCGCGTGATCGCGCCCGACGGCGTGGTGGTGGGTGATCGTGCCGCCGCCCGCCATGATCGCCTCGCCGGCTGCCTGCTTGACCGCGTGCCACTGGCCGAGCTCATCGCCGTCGCGCTGGCGCGCGAGCAGCGTGAAGTACAGCGAGGCTCCCGTCTCGTACACGTGTGAGAGGTGGCACATGACCAGCGATCGGCTCCCACCCGCGCCGCCGGCCCCGCCTGTGCTCAGCGCTCCCGTGATCGCAGCGCGCACCGAGCGGTGCAGGCGCGCGACGTCCGACCACTGCGCGGCGGTCTCGAGCGTCTCGACCATCACGCCGTGCGTGAGCAGCTCATCGCGCATGTACGGAGCCGCGAAGCGTCCCTTCAGCCATGCCTCGCCTGGCGCGTGACCGACGGCGAGGCCGCCGTTCTCGCGCACGAGCGCCAGTGCACGGCGGCGCCGGCACGCGAGCTCCTCGCCGGCGCCCTCGAAGCCGAAGATCGCCAGGCAGCCGCCGCCGTAGCCGCGCAGTCGCAGGTAGATCCGCCCGAGACGGTCCTTCAGGTGCGCGGTGCCCGCGAGCGCGAGCGACATGCGCGTCTCCTCCTCGTCTGAGAGACGCGTGACCTCCGGCAGCGCGTGCTCTCGCGCGAGCAGTCGCAGCGCCTCTTCGCCCGCGGCGAAATCCTCGAAGAACACGCCCTCGTATATGCGCTCCCGCGGTGCCGGGCGCACGCGCAGCGCGAGCTCTGTGATCACGCCGAGCGTTCCCTCCGAGCCGACGAGCAGCTGACGCACCCCCGGTCCGGCGGCGCTCGCGGGGATCGCGGGCAGCGCGATCTCCGCGGCCGGTGCGGCCACTCGCAGGCCCAGCACCAGCTTCTCGATCGCGCCGTAGCCGCTGGACGCCTGTCCCGCCGAGCGTGTGGCCGCGCAGCCGCCCAGCGAAACGTACTCATATGACTGCGGGAAGTGCCCCAGCGTCAGCCCGCGCGCCGCCAGGTGGCGCTCGAGCGCGGGCGCGCGAATCCCGGCCTGGACCTTCACGGTCGCGGAGCGCTCGTCGAGCCCGAGCACGCGGGACATGCGACTCGTGTCGAGCGCGAGCACGCCCCTGTGCGTTCCCCGCAGCGGCGCGACGCCGCCGACGACGCTCGTGCCGCCCCCGAACGGCACGACCGCGAGCGAGCTGTCGGCGCAGCGCTCGAGCGCCGCGCGCAACTCGTCATGTGAGCCGGGGTAGAGCACCGCGTCGGGCGCGCCCTCGGGCTCGCCCGCACGCAGGCGCACGAGATCGGAATACCCCTTGCCGCCGGCGTGCAGCACGCGCTCCGCGTGCCCCTCGCGGACGTGCTCGGCGCCGAGGATCTCACGCAGCGCGGCGAGCGCCGACGGCGGGCTCGTCGCGGCCGGCAGGCGTACCCGGGCGAGTGCGACCGGCGCTCGCGGTCGCGAGGCGAGCCCGACCGTCTCGCGCAGGAACTCGAGCGCGTGCGCGGGCAGTCCCGGAGGATGCGCGGGGTCGCCCCACCCCCACCAGCGCATCGCCGGCGGGCCGGCCTGCGATTGTCCCGCCGGGTCAGACACTGATTCGCTCGAGACCGTCGAGCGCCTGCTCGAGCGTGGCGGCGGCAGCGCGGCGCACGAGCGGTCCGCCGAAGCGGGGCGCGAGGCTCATGAACGGGCTGTGCCGGGCTGAGCCGATCGCCATCTCTTGGCGCAGCTCGATCGTAACCTCGGTTCCAGAGCCTGTCGCTGAAAGCCGCAATTCGGTCTCGGCGGCTTTGAGCACGCTCGCGAACGGCGTGCCCTCGATTCGCTGGACCCAGGTCAAGGCGCGCTGCGCCGTGTCGCAGCGAACCTCGAAGTCCGCGCGCACGAGTTTGCCCTTGCGCGTGCGCATCACCTCGGTGAACGCGTCCGCCTCGCCTGTACCCGTAAGGGTGACGTCCTCGACGCGCGTCACGCGCGGCCACCAGCGTGGCAGGTGATGGGGGTCGCGCAGCAGCTCCCAAAGCTCCTGCGGCGGTGCGGCGATCGTGCGGCTGCGACGCGCGGTTGGCACGATCCCAGCCTAGGACTCGTATGTCAGGAGCGCGTGCACGTCGCGCCCGGCGAGCCGCTCGCGGCCGTCCAGGAACGCGAGCTCGATCAGAAAGCCGCAGCCCACGACCTCACCTCCGAGCTGCTCGACGAGGTCGCACAACGTCGCCGCGGTGCCGCCGGTCGCCAGCAGGTCATCGTGTACGAGCACCCGCCGTCCAGCCGCGACGGCGTCCGTGTGCAGCTCGAGCGTGCCCTCGCCGTACTCGAGCACGTATTCCGCGCTGACGGTGTCGTAGGGCAGCTTGCCGGGCTTGCGCGCGAGCGCGAATCCGGCGCCGAGCTCGAGCGCCAGCGCCGGCCCGAGCAGGAAGCCGCGCGCCTCGGCCGCGACCACGCAATCCACCCGCAGCGGGCGCGCATACCCGGCCAGGCGCGCGACCGCGTCGGCGAGCGCGTCCGCGTCGGCCATCAGCGGCGTGATGTCCTTGAACCCGATCCCCGGCCGCGGGAAGTCCGGGATGTCGCGGATCAGCGAGCGCAGCCGTGCGTCGCTCATCGGGCGTCAGCGGACGATCTTGCGCAGGTCGCGGATCAGCAGCAGATGCTTGAGATGCGTGGCGACCGCGGCGAGGTTCTCGAGCGCGTCGACGGCCTCTTTGCGGCGCTCTGGGTTGCGCGAGCGCAGCGCGGGCGCGAGGATCTGCTGCAGCAGGTTCGCCTCGCGATCGGCCGAGGAGCGAAACACGCGCAGGTTGCGCCCGCC
>JASLHP010000053.1 GCA_030149625.1 Solirubrobacteraceae bacterium | reverse complement strand
AGAACCTCGAGCTTCACAAGATCGAGCCCACGCGTGGGCTGCGCCGCGCGGCGGTCTACGCGAGCAAGCGGCTGCAGGCGATACCGTCGAGGTGCTGCAAAGGCACCAGCCCCGAGCTGATCGCCGTCGGCGAGAGGCTCGCCGGGCGCCCCGACCGCGGGCGCGTGATCGTCGCGGACGCGAACTCGGCGACGGCGATGATGCCGATGGCGCGGCGCCGGCCGGTCATCTACAACGCCCAGAACTTCGAGCCCGACTACGTGATCAAGGGGATTGGCGGCGATGCGTTCGCGCGCGCGCTGAGGCGCCACTACGAGCGCAGGCTGATCGGCGTGGCCGCCGAGACGTGGATGGTCAGCCGGGTCGACGTCGACTCGGCTCGCAGGCTTGTTCCCGGGGCGAGCGTGCGCTATGTCCCGAACGTCGTCGACGTCAGCGCCATCGCCGCGAAGCAGATCGCCCGCCCCGTCGCCGGCGCGAGCGGCACCGAGCTCCTGATGGTCGGCGACTTCACGTACCAACCCAACCGCAGCGGGCGCGACCTGCTCACGCACTCCGTGATGCCGCTCGTGTGGGAGTCGCTGCCCGAGGTTCGCGTGAAGATCGCCGGCCGTGCCACGGATGCGTGGCAGGCACCGGACCCACGTATCGAGATGGTCGGTTTCGTGGACAGCCTCGCGGGTCTCTACGCGCAGGCGGATTGCGTCGTCGTGCCGATCACCGAGGGCGCCGGCAGCCCCGTGAAGTTCATCGAAGCGCTCGCGTATGGCGTGCCAGTCGTCGCGACGCCAAAGGCCGCCCGTGGCCTGGACGTGGTCGCCGGCGTCCACTATCTGGAGGGCAGCGACGCCGCGAAGCTGGCGCGTGCGATCGTCGAGGTGCTGCGTGACGGGGGTGCGGAGATGGCCGCCGAAGGACGTCGCTTGGCCGAGCGCGAGCACTCGATCGAGTCGCTCGCCGAGAGGATCGCCGCATGATGCCGATGCACAGCTGGCTCGCCCGCGCCGCCGGCACGCTCGCTGGTCGGCGCTACCCGTTCGTGCTCTGCTACCACGGCGTGGGGCCGATCTCGGCGAACGGGGACCCGCTGCGCCTGTTCGTCAGCCGCGAGCTCTTCAGCCAACATCTCGACGCGATCGAGCGGCTCGGCTACGAGCTGTTCACGGTCACGGACCTGTGGCAGCTGATGCGCGGCGGCTCGCAGGCGCGGCGCGTCGCCGCGATCACGTTCGACGACGGCCTCGTAAAAACCGTCCGCGACGGCGTCGAGGTCCTGCTCGAACGCGGGCTTCCCTGCTCGATGTTCGTCAGCACCGGGCTGCTCGGCAAGCGCCATCCCGATCTCGACGGGGCGATGATCATGTCTCCCGCCGAAGTCGTCGATCTCGCCGACGCCGGCGTCGAGATCGGAGCGCACTCGGTCGACCACGTGCGGCTCGACGAGCTCGACTATGCGAGCGCGCTCGAGCAGCTGCGCCGCAGCCGCGCCTTCCTGGAGGACCTGCTGGGCAAGCCGGTGACGACGATGGCCTATCCATACGGGCGCGCCAGCGAGCAGACGATCCGCGCGGTCGCGGAGGCTGGCTACGAGCTGGCCTGCGTGTGCGCCGGTCCGGGGCCGTGGCGAGCCTTGAGCATCCCCCGCGAGCCGATCTACTCATCGGTCACGCCGCTGCGCCTGCGCCTGAAGATGGCCGGGCTATATGGTCCCGTGCATGCGCTCAGGAGCATGCCGAGGCCCGTCTCCTCCCAGCGAATCTGAGCGTATGACCGCTCGCGCTGCTCTCGATCCTCGGCGCCGCAGCGACGTGAGCCGCCGCAGCGACGTGAGCCGCCGCAGCGACGTGAGCCGCCGCGAAGACGCGAAGCGCCGCAACGGCGCGAGGCGGCGCGCATGACGCTGAGCGGCCGCGACATCGTCTGCATCGGCTTCTCGGACTGGCACACCGATCTGCTGACCAACCAGCAGCATCTGCTCGTGCGCGCGGCGAAGGACAACAGGATCCTGTTCGTAGAGTCGCTCGGCCTGCGACGGCCGCAGCTCGCGGCGCGCGACGTGCGGCGCATCGGCAGGCGACTGGCGAGCGCGCTGCATCCGCTGCGCGAGGTCGACGGCCTGCAGGTGCTCTCGCCGTTGGTGCTGCCGTTTCACTCCAACGAGCTGCTGCGCACGGTCAACGCCGTGCTGCTGCGCCAGTACGTGGGGCGTGCCGTCGCCAAGCTGCAGCTGCGCAGCCCACTGCTGTGGTCGTTCGTGCCGCAGGCGGAGGCGCTGATCGACGTCCTCGAGCCCTCGCAGGTGCTGTATTACATCGACGACGATCACGCCGCCAAGGCAGGCATCGACGCCGACAGCTTCCTCGCCGCCGAGTCGCGCTTCGCCAGGCGCGCGGACGCGGTGCTCGCGAGCGCGCCGGAGCTGGTCGCGCGGATGCGCACGCTGAACGGCAACGTCCACTACGGCCCGAACGTGGCCGACACACGGCTGTTCGCCACGGCGCTCGCGCCCGGTCCGGTGGATCCGGCGGTGGCCGCGTTGTCCGGGCCGAGGATCGTCTTCGTCGGCGCGATCCTGGCGGCGAAGATCGACATCGCGTTGATGGTCGAGCTGGCGCGGTCGCAACCGCAGTGGAGCTTTGCGTTCGTCGGGCCGGTCGGCCCGGGAGACCCGCGGACGGACGTGAGCGCGCTGACGTCGCTCGCCAACGTGCACATGCTGGGCTACCGGCCGTATGAGCAGCTGCCGAGCGTGCTGCGGGGGGCGGACGCGGCGATCGTTCCGTATCTGCTCGACGGCGAGATGCGCAGCGTGTTCCCGATGAAGATCTACGAGTACCTCGCGGCCGGCCGGCCGGTCGTGGCCACGCCGCTGGACACGCTCGCGGACGTGCCCGACGTGCTGCAGGCCGCCACGGCCGAGGAGTTCGCGGCGCGTGTGCGGGAGGCGATCGCAGAGGACACGCCCGAGGCCCGCGGCGGGCGTTCACAGCGCGCGCAGGCGCACTCGTGGGAGTCGCGGCTCGACCAGATCGGCGACGCGCTCGCCGCCGCGGCCGCGACCTCGGCGTGAGCGCGGAGGACAGCGCTGCGCGCGCGCGGGGCTACGAGTCCCCGCGCCCGGACGTCCAAGCGTTCGTGCCCGTCACCGCCGAGCGGATCCTCGAGCTCGGCTGCTCCAACGGCTCGCTGGGCGCCGCGATCAAGGCCCGACAGCGCGCGCTCGTCGTCGGCGTGGAGATCGACCCGGTGCTCGCCGAGTCCGCGGCGGCGCGGCTGGACCGCGTGATCGTCGCCGACGTCGAGGCCTTCACGAAGGACCCGCCTGTCCCCGAGGCGCCGTTCGACTGCCTGATAGCGGCCGACGTGCTCGAGCACCTGGTCGATCCCTGGAGTGCGCTCGCGCGATGCGTCACTTTCCTGTCACCCGGCGCCGCGGTCGTGATCAGCCTCCCGAACGTCATCTACATCCGTGCGATCTTCCGTCTGCTCCACACGCGCAGCTGGCCGCGCGACCCCGAAGGCATCTTCGACGAAACCCACCTGCGCTGGTTCACCCGCGCCGACGCGCTCGAGATGCTGCGCGCGGCGGGCCTGCAGCCGGGGCAGGTGCAGCCGAAGTTCTTCACGGAGGGCTGGAAGCTGCGAGTGGTGAAGCTGCTCGCGAAGACGCCGTTGCGCGAGTACGTGACCGCCCAGCACGTGATCGCGGCGAGACTGCCCGGCTAGCGCGCCTGCTTGCGGCGGAGCGAGTCCGCGCTGCGGAATGGCGCTGTCGCCGCGCCGGGACCGTACTGCTGCGGCTGGTGCGCGATCGCACGGTAGGACCGGTCGAGCAGCACGCACGCGGCGATCACGCACCGCGCGAGCTCCGCGTAGGCGCGGGTGTGGTATTTGCGGTAATACCAGTAGAGGCTGTGGGTGAAGAACGGCGCCATCGCCGCCCCGTCGACGCCCACGCTCGAGCCCCGCTGCTCATGGGTTACGGCGGCTGACGGCACGAGCAGCGTCTGCCATCCGTGCTCGCGCAGACGGCGGCAGAGATCCTCCTCCTCGCAATAGAGGAAGAAGCGCTCGTCGAAGCCCGCGACGGCCAAGAGCGGTGCGACGCGGCACAGGATGAACGCGCCGACGACGTAGTCGACGACGACGTCAGCCCCGCTCGGCCGCGCGTCCGCGGTGCCCTTCAGCCGCCGTGCCGGCCGGCGCAGGCGCTCGGGGAGGAAGCCCGCGACGTTCGTGGAGATCCGCGAGAACCGACGAGCTCTCGAGTCCTCGCCCAACGCCGCCCCCGCGATGGCCGCGGTCGGCGTGCTCGAGAGCGCCGCCGCAAGTCGCTCGAGCGCCGTCGACGACGGTCGCACGTCGGGGTTGCAGAACAGCACGAGCTCCGTGTCGGTCGCGCGCAGGCCGGCGTTGCAGCCGGCGCCGAAGCCGTCGTTGGCGCCGGTCTCGAGCACGTCGAAGCCCGCCGTGCGGGCCTGCACGGCGGTGTCGTCGGCGGACAGGTTGTCGACGACGAGCATCCGTGCCGGCGCCAACGAGCCCGCCGACAACGTGCGCGCAAGCGCGTCCAGGTGGCGAGCGCTGTTGTGGGTCACGACCACGGCGGTGACCGCGGGCGCATCGCCTGCGTGCGGGCGCGCCGTCACGGCTTCGCACCCGCCCGCGGCCGCCGCGACTCCCGCTCGAGCTCGCGATCGAGCAGCGCGTGCACCTGACGCTGCAGCCACAGCGGTGTCAGCGTGTGAGTGTCGGCTGTGGTGCCGCGAATCGCGACCTCGAGGTTCGGCCATCGCTGTGCGTCGTCGAGCAGACCCCTGCTGGCCAGCTCTCTGTGCAGCGGCTCGCTGCCCGTGAACAGCAGCAGCGCGCGCTGGTCGCGGTCGCGAAGGCGATCGAAGACGCTCGCCAGCAGGACGCCGCGGTCGACCGCCGGCGCCGTGGAGTCGCCGAGCTGACCACGCGTCAGCGCGCGCGAGCGCGTCGCCCGGCGCGTCACCGCACGGGCCGTTTCCAGGTGCCGCGCGAGGTTCAGCTCGCCGCGCAGCGCCTTGCGCCAGGTCGAAGCCAGCAGCAGCCGTTCGCGCAGCTCGCGCACGCGCCGAGCGCCGTAGACGCCTTCGTCCCAGATCAGCGAACGCGGGTTGAGCATGATCACCGTCCCCACACGCGCGTCCGCGAGGGCGGTGTGCAGCGACCAGTATCCGCCCGCGCACAGGCCGAGAACCACGAAGCGCTCGGGCAGCCCGCGCGCGGCGAGCGCGGCCAGCGCCGCGCGCGCCTGGCGGCCCTAGGTCTGCGCGTATATCGCCGCGACCTGCACGAGCGTCGAGGCGTCCCCGTCGGAGTCGCCGATCCCCGCGAGATCGAAGCGCAACGTCGCTACGCCGCGCGCGGCCCATCGGCGCGCGACCTCGACCCACATGCGGTTCGGTCCCGTGCGCCGCTGGGCGCCCGCGTTGATCAGCACCGCGCACAGCTCCGCACGCTCGCCGAGCGGCTCGGCGAGGATGCCGAACAACGGTCCGTCGGGTGTCTGCACGGTCAGCGGCTGCTCGCGCAGCTCGACCCCCGAGTGACTCGTTCGCAGCTCCTCGCGCTCGCGGACCGGGCTGCTCGCGCCGCGCTCGCGGACCGGGCTGCTCGCGCCGCGCTCGCGGATCGGGCTGCTCGCGACGCGCTCGCCCGGCGTCCGCGCGGGCTCCTCACGCACAGCGTCGCCGGCCGCCGTCGTTTGCTCGCCTTCGTGCAGCCAAGCGTCCACGAGCTCGAAGACCGTGGTAGGCG
>JASLHP010000005.1 GCA_030149625.1 Solirubrobacteraceae bacterium | reverse complement strand
CGCCTACCTGCTGTTCATGGGTCCCGCCGAGGTGCTGCTGCCGTTCATGGTCAAGCACGTGCTGCGCGGCAGCGGCGTGCAGCTCGGCCTCGTGCTGGGCGCCGGCGGCCTCGGCTCGGTGGCTTCCGGCGTGGCGATGATGCGCAGCGGGCTGCCGACGCGCAGCATGACGTTCATCTACGTCGTCTGGACGCTCGGCACGCTCGCGGTCGCCGGCTACGGGCTCGCGACCGCCGTCTGGGAGCTGATGCTCGCGAGCGTCGCCTTCAACCTGCTCGAGAGCGCCGGCACGATCGTGTGGGCGACGATGAAGCAGCGCCACGTTCCCGGCGAGATGCTCGGCCGCGTATCGAGCCTCGACTGGCTGATCTCGATCGGGTTGCTGCCCGTCTCCTTCGCGTTGACCGCCCCGATCAGCGTCGCGTTCGGCGTGCGCGCGACGTTGATCGGCGCGGGTGTGGCCGGCGCCGCGGCGACGCTCGGGGGCCTGTTGCTGCCGGGGATGCGCGCGGCGGACGGCACGACCGAGTCGGGTGCGCAGGGGACGCTTCCGGCGTCCGGAACCGCCGTTGGCGTCTCCTGAGCCGCCCCTGCTAGCTTGTGTTGGTGATGCGTTCCTCAAGGCCGCCCGGAGGGCGGCTCTCGCCACCGGAGGGTCAGGCTGGAGGCTGGCCCGAGGAGCACGTCCGCGACGAGTGCGGGGTGTTCGGGCTGTACGCGCCCGGTCACGAGGTGTCGCGTCTGTCGTATTTCGCGTTGTACGCCCTGCAGCACCGTGGCCAGGAGTCGGCCGGCATCGCCGCTGCCGATCGCGGTGGGCACATCATCACGCGCCGCGAGCTCGGGCTCGTGAACCAGGTGTTCACCGAGAATGATCTGCGCACGCTCGCCGGCGAGCTCGCGATCGGTCACGTGCGCTACTCGACGACCGGCTCCAACGCGTGGGAGAACTCGCAGCCGGTGCAGCGCTCAGAGGGCACGAACGGCTCGCGCAGGGAGGTTGCGCTTGCGCACAACGGCAACCTGATCAATGCGCTCGAGCTGCACGAGCAACTGCTCGCGCGCGGCGTCACGTTCAGCTCGACGTCGGACTCCGAGATCATCGCCGCGATGATCGCCACGCACCCGGCGCGGGAGGTGGAGGACGCGATCGCCGACGTGCTGCCGCGGCTGCGCGGTGCCTTCTCGATCGTGGCGATGACGAAGGATCGCATCGTCGCCTTCCGCGACCCCCACGGTCTGCGCCCGCTCGCGATCGGCGTGCTCGACCCGCTGCCGGAGGACGCCGATGGCGAGGTCCGCTATTGCGTCGCCAGCGAGTCGTGCGCATTCGACATCATCGGCGCGCGATTCGTGCGCGACGTCGAGCCAGGGGAGCTCGTGACGCTCGGCGCGGCCGGTCTCGAGAGCCGCATGGTCGTGCCGGACGGCAGGCGTGCGTTCTGCGTGTTCGAGTACATCTACTTCGCGCGCCCGGACTCGCGCATGAACGAGCAGGTGCTGCAGGTCGCGCGCGGGCGCATGGGCGAGATCCTGTGGCGCGAGGCGCCCGTCGACGCGGACCTCGTGATCGCCGTGCCTGACTCCGGCAACCCAGCCGCGCGCGGTCTCGCCCGCGCCGCGGGTCTGCCGCAGGACGACGGCTTCGTCAAGAACCGCTACGTTGCACGCACGTTCATCCAGCCCGGGCAGGAGCTGCGCAAGCACGGCTTGCGGCTGAAGTTCAACCCTCTGCCCGAGGTGATCGCGGGCAAGCGCCTGGTGGTGGTGGACGACTCGATCGTGCGCGGCAACACCACCCGCCAGATCGTGCACATGCTGCGTGACGCCGGCGCCGCCGAGGTGCACATGCGCATCTCCGCGCCGCCGATCAAGCACCCCTGCCACTACGGCATCGACATGTCCACGCGTGAGGAGATGATCGCGCACGGGCGCAGCACCGAGGAGATCGCCGCGGAGCTCGGCTGCGACTCGCTTCACTATCTCTCGCTCGCGGGCGTTTACGAGGCCGTCGGCGCGACGCGCGCGACCCACTGCGATGCGTGCTTCACCGGGGAGTACCCGCTCGCGGGCAGTGACGGCGCCGGCGGCAAGTACGCGCTGGAGGACGGCGACGGGCAGAGCGAAGGCCCGTCGCCGCTGCCACTCGTCAACGTCTGACGTCTGCGGCTCTCGTGATCTAGCCGAGGTGGTCTTCGCGCGCGCCCGCGGCGTCGCTGTAGCGGTTGTTGTACGGCCGGCGGAGGATCAGTTGCCCGTCGCGCTCGGAGCGCAGCCCGTAGCCGAGCGCGGCGACCACGAGAACCGTGATGGTGATCGATGTGAGCATGGGCCCGTCCTGTGGATCGTGATGGGATAGGGCCCTCTCCACCCACCAGCAATTGAAGTACATCCAACAAGCGGGACCTGTGAGCTTGCTCACACCGCGGCTGCGATCTCGGCGATCGGGTCGGCGCGCCGCGAATCCGGCAGGCGCCCAGCTATCGTCACCGACGCGTGAGCGAGCCACTTCCGATCGCTGTGCTGGTGTCCGGCGCCGGCACGAACCTGCAGGCGCTGCTCGACACCGTGCATGGCCGCGAGGCCGAGGTGGTGGCGGTGGCGTCGAGCGTCGCTGCGGCGCCCGCGTTGGCGCGTGCCGAGCGCGGTGGCGTGCCGACGGCGGTGTTCGCTCGCGCCTGCCACGCCGATCGGCACGCGCGCGACGACGCGTTGGCCGACTGGCTGATCGAGCGCGGTGCGCGGCTGATCGTGCTCGCGGGCTACATGGAGCTGCTGGGCGAGTCGTTCCTGACACGCTTCCCCGGCGCGGTCATCAACGTGCACCCGTCGCTGCTGCCGGCCTTCCCCGGCCTCGGCGCCGTCGAGCAGGCGCTCGCGTATGGCGTCAAGGTGTTCGGCGTGACGGTGCACTTCGTCGACGAGGGCGTGGACTCCGGGCCGGTGATCCTGCAGGCAGCGGTCGAGTTGCCGGACGCGCGCGAGCCCGGCGAGGTGCTCGCGGCGCTGCGGCCGCTCGAGCACGAGCTGTTGCCGCGCGCCGTGAAGCTGTTCGCGCGTGGCGCGCTCGGCGCCGACCCGGGGAATCCCCGCCGGACGACGGTCGAGCCAACGATCGCGGAAACTGCGGCCGAAGTCGCGGTGAGCGGGCCGGGTGAGGGGTAGGCTCGTGCCATGACCCAGGGAGGCGAGCTGATGAGCGATCGCATCGATGGCGTGGACCGCGCGGCGCCCGGCGAGGTGCGCGTGCGCCGCGCGCTGCTGTCGGTGTCGGACAAGAGCGGGATCGTCGCGTTCGCTCGCGGGCTCGCGGATCTCGGCGTCGAGCTCGTCTCCACGGGCGGCACCGCGCGCGAGCTGGCGGGCGCCGGCATCGCGGTGCGCGCGATCGAGGACTTCACGGGCTTCCCGGAGATGATGGACGGGCGCGTGAAGACGCTGCACCCGCGGCTGTACGCGGGCCTCCTGGCGCGGCGCGACGAGGACGAGCACCTGCGCGCGGCATCCGAGCAGCAGATCGAGCAGGTGGACCTCGTGTGCGTGAACCTGTACCCGTTCGAGCAGACAGTCGCGCGCGGCGACGCCTCCGAGGACGAGGCGATCGAGAACATCGACATCGGCGGTCCGACGATGATCAGGGCGGCGGCGAAGAACAGCGCGTTTGCCGCCGTGGTCGTCGATCCGCGGGACTACGAGCGCGTGCTGGAGGAGCTGCGCGAGTCCGACGGCAAGCTTTCGCTCCAGACCCGCAAAGCGCTCGCGGGCAAGGCGTTCGCGTGCACCGCGCGCTATGACGCCGCGATCTCGACGTGGTTCGCGGCGCGCGAGGGCGACGGCTTCCCGGAGAGCTGGCGCGACTCCTACGAGAAGGTCATGGACCTGCGCTACGGCGAGAATCCCCACCAGCAAGCCGCGTTCTACGCGCGCGCGGGCTCCCCCACGCACCTGCTCGCCGGCGTCGAGCAGTTGCACGGCAAGGAGCTGTCGTTCAACAACCTGCTGGACCTCAGCTCCGCACGCGAGCTCGTCGAGGAGTTCGCCGAGCCCGCGTGCGCGATCGTCAAGCACAACAACCCGTGCGGCTGCGCGATTGGCGCGAGCGGCCAGGAAGCTTACGAACACGCCTTCGCCTGCGACCCCGAAAGCGCCTATGGGGGCGTGATCGCCGTCAACCGCCCCGTCGATCTCGCGTTCGCCGAGCAGCTCGGCAAGCAGTTCATCGAGGTGCTGCTCGCCCCGGGCTATGACGCCGCCGCGCTGGAGGCGCTACAGGTCAAGAAAAACGTGCGCCTGCTCGAGCTCGGCGACTGGCCCGAGCCGCTGCGAGAGCTCGAATCCAAGCCGGTGATCGGTGGCCAGCTCCTGCAGAGCCACGATGTCGTCTCGGAGACGCGCGAGCAGATGCACGCGATGAGCGCGCGCCAGCCGACCGAGGAGGAGTGGCGCGACATGCTGTTCGCGTGGACCGTCTGCCGCCATGTTCGCTCGAACGCGATCGTGCTCGCCGCTGGCGGTGCCACGATCGGCATCGGCGCCGGCCAGATGAGCCGCGTCGACGCCGTGCGTATCGCGGTACAGAAGGCCCAGAAGTTCCTACCGGAGGCGCTCTCAGGCGCGGCACTCGCCTCAGACGCCTATTTCCCCTTCGCCGACGGCCCCCAGCTGGCTCTTGACGTGGGCGTCGGCGCGATCATCCAGCCCGGCGGCTCCGTGCGCGACGAGCAGGTGGTGGCCGCGATCGACGCGGCGGGAGCGGCGATGGTCGCCACCGGCGTGCGGCACTTCCGCCACTGAGGCGCCGACGATCGATACGATCGGAGCGTGGTCTTGTACACGTGTCCCGCAGGCACGCACGGAGCCAACGCGCCGCTGATCTCGCACCCGTGTGGAGTTGCCGCACAGGCGCTCGATCGCGCGGGTCATGACTACACGCTCAAGACGGTCGGGGGATTCAAGAACATCCCGCTGAGCCGTCGCGGCAAGCGAGAGGAGATCATCTCGCTGACAGGCCAGCAGGACGTCCCCTTGTTGTTGCTCGACGACGGCAGCACGGTTCAGGGCTCGGGCGCGATCGCGGCGTGGGCCGCCGGCCACAGCGTCGCGCCCTGAGGCCGGAAGCACGCTCTCGATGCTGTGCAGCCGGCGCAAGGCTTGTCTTTGAGCTGATGTTCTGTGCAGCCGGCGCATGCGCCGGCTGCCGGGCCGCACATGTGCGGCCCGGACCAGGCCGCATGCGGCCTGGTCACCAAGTCGGTCTGGCGATATTGTCCCTGCATGGCGGATTTGGCGACCCGGCCGGTGACGGAGGGAGAGCAGCAGGATGCGGACCGTTCGCCGATGCAAGTCGTCGAGAGGTTCCTGGCTCTGCTGTGCGCAAAGGATGTCGATGGCGCCTCGGACCTGCTGGCGGAGGACGTCGAATACGTCAACGTCGGGCTGCCCGCCGTACACGGCCGTGAGCGTGTTCGGCGACTCCTGCGCGTCACGCTCGGCCGGCCCGGCGCTGGTTTCGAGGTGTACACGCACACGATCTCGGCCAACGGATCGTCGGTTCTGACGGAGCGCACCGATGTCCTGGTGTTCCGCCGGCTGCGCATCCAGTTCTGGGTGTGCGGTCGCTTCGACGTTCGCGACGGCCAGGTCGTGCTCTGGCGCGATTACTTCAGCCTTACGAGCTACACAGCAGCGACCCTGCGGGGATTGCTAGGCGTAGTGACCCCCGCGGTACGAGCCAAGCCCCCGGCGATCCAGCCGCCGCTCCAGTGAGCGCCTCGACCCGGGTAGCTGGCCCCGCGCCGGTCCTCGGCCAGCGGAGATCGTGATCGATTGTCGTGCCCGCGCTGAAAGCGCCCGCACGACAATCGATTACGATCGGAGCATGTGTAGAAACATCCGCAACCTCCACAACTTCGAGCCACCGGCCAGCGACGAGGAGATCCGTGCCTCAGCACTGCAATACGTGCGCAAGATCAGCGGCTTCACCAAGCCCTCGCAAGCCAACATCGAGGCCTTCGAGCGTGCTGTGGACGCCGTCACTGAAATCTCCACGCGCCTGCTGGACGAGCTGGTCACGAGCGCGCCCGCGAAGGACCGCGAGGCGGAGGCCGCGAAGGCCCGTGCTCGCGCCGCGCAGCGCTACGCCGCGTAGCCGGCCGTTGCCGCGGCGGACGCCCTGAGAGCCGCCGCGGGCCGGCGCCGCTCCTCGGCGCCTTGCTTCAACGACTCGCCGCCGCGGTGTCGGCAGCCAGCTGGGGTCTTGACACCACCGCTGTTACGATATATCGTGTAACTACTTTGATAGCTCAAGATAGGACATAGATATGTTTGGCAATTCGATTTACTCGACGGGCGCGAAGCCCGGCTGCAGGTCACCCAGGCACGGCGACGACGCACGCCACGCCCACCACGGTCGCCACGGCGTGCGCGGCATCGAGGCACGGGGCGAGCTCGGCGGGCCGTTTGGGCCGGGCCCGTTCGGCTTCGGTCGCGGCGGCGGCGGGGCGGGCGGCGGCTCGTTCGGTCGCGGTCGCGGCCGCAGAGCGCGTCGCGGCGACATCCGCACGGCGGCGCTGCTGCTGCTGATCGAGGAGCCGCGCAACGGCTACCAGATCATGCAGGAGGTGCAGGAGCGCAGCGGCGGCATCTGGAGCCCGAGCCCCGGCTCGGTCTACCCGGCGCTCGCGCAGCTCGAGGACGAGGGCCTGATCCGCACGCAGGAGAGCGACGGCCGCAAGCTGTTCGCGATCACCGACGAGGGACGGGCGGCTGTCGCCGAGCGCGGCAGCGAGCGCCCGGCGCCATGGGAGCAGACCGGCGACGGCGCGGGCGGCATGCACGAGCTCGGCAGGCTCATGCACGAGGTCGCCTCGGCGTTCGCGCAGGTGATGCGGACGGGCGGCGAAGGCCAGATCGCGAAGGCCGCCGGTGTGCTCGCGAGAACCCGCCGCGACCTCTACCGGATCCTCGCCGACGGTGACACGGCCACGGGCCCGAGCGCGAGTGCGGACGCCGAGCCGGACGACGGCGCGGATGCCGGTACGGTAAACACAGACAAGTGAGCCACGCCGCGACGACAGCAGCCGGTCCAGCCTCCGAGACGGCGGCGCTCAGCGCCGCCGTCTCGGTCAACGGCCTCGTCAAGCGCTACGGAGAGCTCGAAGCTGTGCGCGGCATCGACTTCGAGGTACCGCGTGGCGAGGTCTTTGGCTTTCTCGGACCCAACGGCGCCGGCAAGTCGACGACGATCAACATGCTGTGCACGCTCGTACGCCCGAGCGGCGGCTCCGCGCTGGTCGCGGGACACGACGTCGTCTCCGAACGCGACGACGTGCGCCGCAACATCGGGCTGGTGTTCCAGGAGACGACGCTCGACGGCTACCTGAGCGCCGAGCAGAACCTGCAGCTGCACGCCGAGCTCTACGGCGTGCCGCGCGAGCTCGTGCGCGACCGCATGCGCCAGGTGATGGAGATGGTCGGCCTGTGGGAGCGGCGCGAGAGCCTCGCCAACACGTTCTCCGGCGGCATGAAGCGGCGCCTGGAGATAGCGCGCGGCCTGTTCCACTCGCCTCGCGTGCTGTTCCTCGACGAGCCGACGGTGGGCCTTGACCCGCAGACGCGCAGCTCGATCTGGGGCTACATCCGCGAGCTGAAGGCGCGCGAGGACATCACGATCTTCCTCACCACCCACTACATGGACGAGGCCGAGTACTGCGACCGCATCGCGATCATGGACCAGGGGCGCATCATCGTGCTCGACTCGCCCGAGGCGCTGAAGGCGAGCGTCGGCAAGGATCGCGTGCAGATGCAGACGGACGACGATCAGGCGGCGATCGTGGCGTTGCGCGAGCGCTTCGCGATCGAGGCCACGGTCGCCGAGGGCGCGGTGACGTTCGGCGTGCCCGAGGGCGGGCACTTCGTGCCACGCCTGTTCGATGAATGGGACCCCGCGCACCCGCCGATCCGCACCGTGAGCGTCGCGCGCCCGTCGCTCGACGACGTGTTCATGTCCTACACGGGCACGACGATTCGCGACGCCGAGTCGACGAGCACCGACAGGATGCGCAACGCTGCCAAAATGATGGGCGGCTGATGGCGACCGAGACGACCGGAGCTTTGGCGAGCGCGACCGCGGATCCCTCCGCCCTCGGTGCGCAGGCGCCGCGCGACATCGCCCACGTACGCGTGCCGACGCGCAGCGCCGGCAGCGAGCTGCGCGCGGTCAGGGTCGTGTGGAAGCGCGAGCTGATTCGCTTCAGGCGCGACCGACTGCGCATCCTGACGTCGCTGATCCAGCCGTTCCTGTTCCTGTTCGTGCTCGGCACCGGGCTCTCGCACCTGACGAGGGCGGCTACGGACGGCGTCAAACTGAGCACGTTCATGTTCCCGGGCGTGCTGTGCATCGCCGTGATGTTCACCGCGATGTTCTCGGCGGCCTCGCTCGTGTGGGACCGCGAGTTCGGCTTCCTGCGCGAGATGATGGTCGCGCCGGTGCGGCGCAGCTCGCTCGTGCTGGGCAAGTGCCTCGGCGGTGCGACGGTCGCGAGCTTCCAGGGCGTGATCGTGCTGTGCATCGGCGGCCTCGTCGGCGTGCCTTACAACCCCGTGATGATCGTCGAGGTGCTCGTGCTGCAGCTGCTGCTCGCGTTCTCGATCACGGCCTTCGGCGTGATGTTCGCCGCGCGCGTGACGCAGATGCAGTCGTTCATGGCGCTGATGCAGATGGCGATCATGCCGATGTACTTCCTCTCCGGCGCGCTGTACCCGGTGTCGCATCTGCCGCGCTGGCTGGAGATCCTCAACCGCCTCAATCCACTGACCTACGCGGTCGACCCGATGCGCCGCGTGGTGTTCGCGCACCTGAACATCAGCGCGAGGGCGCGGCACACGCTGGACCCCGGCGTGACGTGGTGGGGCTGGCACCTGCCGGTCCTCGTCGAGGCAGCGGTCGTCATCCTGCTGGGACTGGCGATGCTCTCGCTCGCGATCGGTCAGTTCGCGCGCGCTGAGTGAGCTCGTAGTCCTCCGGGCGGAAGTGCTGCAGGCGCCGGCGGTAGGGCCACGTCGACCCGGGCCAGATCGTGGTGTTCCTACCGTGCTCGTCCAGATACCAGCTGGCGCAGCCGCCTGAGTTCCAGACGGTGCCCTGCAGTTTCTGCTGCAGCTCCTCGTTGTAGCGCCGCTGGACGGTCTCGCGTGCCTCGACGACGTCGAGGCCGCGGCTGCGCATGAAGCGCACGCACTCCATCAGATAGTGCAGCTGCGACTCGATCATGAACACGATCGAGTTGTGGCCGAGACCGGTGTTGGGCCCGACGAGCAGGAACAGGTTGGGAAAGCCCGCCACCGTGGAGCCGAGATAGGCCTGCGCGCCATGGCTCCATGCCTCCGCGAGCGAGCGCCCGTCGCCGTCATAGATCCACTGTGCGACGGGCATGTCGGTCACGTGAAAGCCGGTCCCGAGGATGATCGTGTCGAGCTCCCGCTCGACGCCGTCGGCGGTCACGATCCCGCGCGGCGTGATCCGGGCGATCGTGTCGGTCACGAGCTCGACGTTGGCTTGCACGAGCGCCGGGTAGTACTCGTCGGAGATCAGGATGCGCTTGCAGCCGATGCGGTAGTCCGGCGTCAGACGCGCGCGCAGCGCCGGGTCTGGAACCTGCTCGCGCAGATGTCTGCTGGCCATCCGCTCCGGCAGCGAGCCCTGGCGCGGGCGCATCATCGGCAGCACGAACAGCTCGCGCGCGCAGTAGACGGCGCCGCGCACGAGCCGCTGCGCGCCGGGCACGGCGCGATACAGCAGACGCTCCCAGCTGGTCGTCGGCCGGTTGCGGTGGGGCACGACCCACGGCGGCGTGCGCTGGAAGACGTGCAGCTTCCCCACTCGCGGCTGGATCCGGGGCACGAGCTGGATCGAGGAGGCGCCAGTGCCGAGGACGGCGACGCGCTCACCGTCGAGCGCGTGCTCGTGATCCCATCGCGCTGAGTGGAAGATCGTCCCTTCGAAGCTGTCGATGCCGTCGATGTCCGGCAGCTTGGGGTCGGCCAGCGGCCCGGCGCCAGCCACCAGCATGTCGGCGCTGAAAGCTCCCGCGGAGGTCTCGATCCGCCACAGCTCCTGCTCGGCGTCCCAGCGCGCGGCGGTGACCTCGTGGCCGTAGCGGATGTGGCGCTCGACATCGCGCTCGTGCGCGAGGCGCTTCAGGTACGCCCAGATCTCGGGCTGCGGCGAGAACGTGTGTGACCAGTCGGGGTTGGGCGCGAACGAGAAGGAGTAGAGGTTCGAGGGCACGTCGCAGGCGCAGCCGGGGTAGCTGTTGTCGCGCCAGGTGCCGCCGAGGTCCGCGGCGCGCTCGAGCACGACAAAGTCGTGGATGCCCTCCTGCTTCAGCCGGATCGCCATGCCAAGCCCCGAGAAGCCAGCGCCGACGATCGCAAAACGCTGGTGGCGAATCTCTGACACGCGCGAAGCCTACCCTGGTAGGGTCGCGCCGTGGCCTCGCTCGACCCCTTCACGCCGGCGCTCGAGCTCGCCACGGCGCTGCGCGAGCGCCAAGTGTCAGCCACCGAGCTGCTCGACGCTTGCATCGCCGCGGTCGATCGACTCAACCCCGAGCTGAACGCGGTCATCTGGCGAAACGACGAAGACGCGCGCGCGGCGGCGGCCGCGGCCGACCGCCGTCTGGCGGCGGGCGAGGAGGCTCGGCGGGCTCCGTTTCTGGGGGTGCCGCTACCGATCAAGGACCTCACGCCGGTCGCGGGATGGCCCGTCACGTACGGCTCGCGCGGAGCCCCGGAAGGTGTCAGCGAAGACAGCGAGCTCGTCGTCGAGGCGCTCGAGCGCGCTGGCTTCGTGCTGTGTGGGCGAACGAACTCTGGCGTGTTCGTTCG
>JASLHP010000399.1 GCA_030149625.1 Solirubrobacteraceae bacterium | reverse complement strand
GAGCGCTGGGCCGAAGCCCGCACCTTCCATCATTCGCTCTACCCGGCGCGGCGGATCGCCGCTGAGCGCACGCGGACCGTGTCCGTGTGCCTGCCCGCACGCGAATGTGCCGCGACGGTGGGGGAGATCGTGGCCGAGCTCGTGATGCTGCGCCGGCTGGGCGCGGTCGACGAGATCGTGGTCGTCGACGCCGCCTCCGCCGACGGCACCGCCGCGGTCGCCGCGCGCGCCGGCGCGACCGTATGGCAGGAGGCCGAGCTGCTGCCCGAGCACGGACCCGTGCTCGGCAAGGGCGACGCCATGTGGCGCGCGCTCTCGGCGCTCGAAGGCGAGCTCGTGTGCTTCCTCGACGCCGACACCGAGGGCTTCTCGGCGCACTTCGCCACCGGTCTGATCGGGGCGCTCGTGTGCGAGCCCGGCGTGGCGTTCGCAAAGGCGTTCTATCGTCGGCCGCTCACGTGGGATGGCACCGCCGCCGGCGCCCGCACGGGGGCGGGGCCCGACGGTAGCGCTGAGCGTGATCACGGCTCACGCGACGGCGGCGGCCGCGTCAACCACCTGACCGCGCGGCCGGCGCTCGCGCTTTTCTACCCCGAGCTCGCGGGCGTGCGCCAGCCGCTCGCCGGCGAGGTGGCGGCGCGGCGAGAGCTGCTCGAGGCGCTGCCGTTCGCGACCGGCTACGGCGTCGAGATCGCGATGCTGATCGACGCGTGGCGCGAGCTCGGGCTGGACGGTCTCGCGCAGGTCGACCTGGACGAGCACCGCAACCGCCACCAACCGCTGTCCGCACTCGCGCCGATGGCGCAGACGGTGCTGGCGACGGTCGTGCGGCGCGTGCGCGAGGAAGGACGGCTGGTGGACGTCGAGGGCGCGACGGGCGCTGGCGAGCGGCAGATCGAGCTCGCGCCCGTCGAGCGGCCGCCGCTGGCGGGGGCGGTCGCGTGAGCGCGCGCTGCCTGTACCTGGACCTCGACAGCACGCTGCTCGGCCGCGGCGCTTCGATGCTGCACGACGGCGAGGGCAACGTCACGATCGACGGCGTGCGTGCGGTGCAGGCGTGCCTGCGCGCGGACGTGGAGGTCGTGCTGATGTCGGGCAGACGCCGCGCGCAGGTGATGGAGGACGCACGCCTGTTGGGCCAGGCTTCGTACATCTTCGAGGCGGGTGCGTGCGTGGTGCTCGACGGCGAGCAGCACTGGCTGACGGGCGAGCTGATGCCGGGCGAGCTGACGATCGCCGAGCAGATCGAGCGCTCGGGCGCGCCGGAGCTGCTGCTCGAGCGCTACAGCGGGCGGCTGGAGTACCACGAGCCGTGGCACGTGCAGCGCGAGGTCTCGCACCTGTTCCGCGGGCTCGTCGACGCGGGCGAAGTGGACGAGCTGCTCGCCGCGCAAGGCCACGGCAACCTGCGGCTGGTCGACAACGGGGTCGTCAACCGGCGCTCCGCGGCGCTCGCCGAGCTGCCGCACGTGCGCGGCTACCACCTCGTCCCGGCTGGAGCGTCGAAGGTCGCGGCGGTCGCATTGCACCGCCGTGCTCGCGGCTACGAGCGTGCGCGGACGTTCGCCGTCGGCGACTCGCGTGAGGACCTCGCGTGCGCCGCCGAGGTCGAGACGTTCTGGCTCGTGGCCAACGCGGTCGCGCGTGACCCGTCGATCCGCGCGGCCCTGGACGAGCACGCGAACGCGCGTCTGTGCGAGGCGGGCCACGGGGCGGGCGTGTACGAGGCCGTCGTCAGCACGCTCGTGGGAGCCGCGTCGTAGGAGGTCGTGCCTCAGGGGATCTCTACGACGCGCGCGACAGCCGCCGCCACACGCGGCGCCAGAACCCCGGCTGGGGTCGCCGCCGCCAAAGCGCAGGAGGCGGGACCGTGGCGCGTACGAGCGCGACCCAGTCGTCGAGCGGCAGCTCGCCGGAGATCAGGCGCCCGAGGGCGCTCGTGACGGGAGCGCCGACGCCCGCGGCCTCGAGCGCGCGCGCAAGCAGCGGCACCGACTCGAGCGACTCGACAGCCTGACCGATCTGAGCGGGGATCTCCGTGGCCGGCACGCCCGCGGCGAGCAGCTCGCCGGCGCGGCGGTTGCGGCTCTCGCGCGCGAGCGCGGTCGCGAGCAGATCGCCGGCTCCGGCGAGCCCGATCATCGACTCCGGTCGCGCGCCGAGGGACTCGGCGTAGCGCCAGACCTCGGCGAAGATGTGCCCGGCGGCGGCGCCCGCGGCGTTGAGCCCCTGCGCCTCGGTGGCACCCGCGGCGAGCGCCGCCGCGTTCTTGGCGGCCCCCGCGAGCTCCACGCCGACGGGGTCGTCGGACTGCTCGCACACGACGCCGGCGCGCGTGAACATCTGCGCGAGCGCCCGCGCGAGCTCCTCCTCGGCGCACGCCGCGACGAGCGCGGCGCCGGCGTGCACCATCTCCTGCGCGTGGGCGGGGCCGCCGATGCACGCAACACGGGCAGCGCCGAAGCTCTCGTGCAGGACGACAGTCGGCGGCAGGCCGCGCGGGGGGACGAGCCCCTTGGCGGCCGACACGACCGCCGCGCGCGACCCGAGGCCGCCGGCGCCGAGCTGCGCGATCACGTCGCCGAGGCCGCTCGACGGCACAGCCAGAAATACGTAGTCGGCACGCGCAACGCCCGCCGCGGCGGGCTCGACGCGCAGGTTCGAAGGCAGCTGCACACCCGGCAGGTACTCCCGGTTCTCGCGCTGACGATCGACCAGCAGCGCCTGCTCGGCAGTGCGCGTCTGCAGCGTCGTGCGCACACCTCCGCGCGCGAGCAGCACCGCCAGCGCCGTCCCGAACGATCCCGCGCCCACCACCGTCGCGCGCCTGGCGCCCGGCGGCGAGAGCGAGCGAACCCGAGGTGAGCGGCCGGCGGGGTGTGGCTCGGGCTCGGTTGCCATCTGCACGGCGAGCCTAGCGATCCGCAATCGCCGCGGCGGCCGCGCCGCCAGCTCGTGCGTCGCCGTCTGCGATCGTGAATGTGTGCCCGAGGGCGACACGATCCACTACGCGGCCGCGCGCATCCGCGCGGTGCTCGCGGGGCGCATGCCCGACGAGATCCTGACGCCGCATCCCCGCCACCGGCTCGATAGCTGGCCGCAGCGGTTGGCCGGGCGCGCGGTCCAGACGGCGGATGCCCATGGCAAGCATCTGTTCCTGCGCTTCGAAGGCGGCCTCACCATGCATTCGCATCTGCGCATGACCGGCGCGTGGAGCGTGCACCGCGATGGGCAGAGCTGGCGACGCGCGCGCCGGCGGGCATGGCTGGTGATGCGTTGCGCTGGCTGGGAGGTCGTCCAGTTCGACGGACCCGTGCTCGAGCTGATGAGCGACGCGCGCAGCCGGTCGGATCCGCGCCTCGCCGCGCTCGGCCCGGACGTGCTGGGCGACGGCTTCGACGAGAGCCGCTTCATCGCGCGGCTGCGCGCGGACGATCCCGGGCGAGCGATCGGCGACGCGCTGCTCGACCAGTCGACGGTGGCCGGCATCGGCAACGTGTGGAAGGCCGAGTGCTGCTTCGCGCTGGGCGTCGATCCCTGGCGGTCGCTGGGCGAGGTGAGCGACCGGCAGGCACTCGGATTGGTGGCCTTCGCCCGCGAGCGAATGCGCATCTCGGCACGCGACGGACGCGGGACGCGTCCGCGTGCCGTGTACAACCGCGCGGGTCAGCCGTGCGTGCGCTGCGGCGCCGTGATCCGCCGTCGTGGACAGGGCGAGAACAACCGCGTCACATACTGGTGTCCTGGCTGCCAGCGCTGAGCGCGCGCCGACCCCTGTGGGCGCGCATGCCAACCGCTGTGAGCGCGCACGCGCCCCAATCCCTGTGGGCGCGCATGTCAACCCCTCGAGCGCGCACGCAAGCCGCGAGCGTGCATCGACGTCGGCGCGCCTTTGGCTTCACACCAATCGCGCGAGCCTACGGCCGGCGCTGACCAGTCCTCGGCTGCTGCGCGCCTGCACGATCACCTGCAGGTCGAGGATGCGCGCGTCGAAGGCGTCGAGCGCGTCGTGGCCCGTGACCGCATAAGCCGGCACCCCGCTCTGTCTGGCGCGGGTGGCGATCTCGAACGCGAAGCTCCCGGCGAGCGTGCGCTCCTCGAGCAGCGCGGCCCCCACCACGACGGCTCGCGCGGCGCGCATCCGCGCGTCGAAGCCCAGCGCCTCGAGCAGCCCGCGCACATCCTCGCCCTCGCCCTCGGCGATCGTCAGCGGACAGACATCCGGCTGCGGCAGTCCGCCGTCGCTCAGGCCGCGCGCGATCGCGCTCGCCGCCGCCGTCGCGGACAGGCGCGGCCCGAATCGGGCGCACGCGATCAAGAGCCGCTGCGAGATTCCCGCGCCTGCAGCCGCGCGCCAGGACGGGACCGCCGTCGCCTGCCGATCGATGCTCGACGTCACGATCGTGCATCCTTCCAGCAATGGCCGCGGAGAAAGCTCAGCCCGTCACGATCGAGGTGTGCGGGCGCGAGCTGCGGGTGAGCAACCCGGGCAAGCAGTTCTTCCCCGAGGCGGGTCTCACGAAGCTCGACCTCGTCAACTACTACGTCGAGTGCGAGCAGGCCGTCGTGCGCCACCTGCACGAGCGCCCCACGGTGCTCAAGCGCTGGGTCGACGGCGTCGCCGGCGAGCCGTTCTTCCAGAAGCGCGTGCCCGACAGCGCACCCGACTGGCTGCAGACGGCCACCGTCACCTTTCCCAGCGGCCGTCAGGCACGCGAGCTCGTTGCCAACGACGCGGCGCACCTGGTGTGGGGGGTCAACCTCGGCGTGATCGACTGGAACCCGTGGCCCGTGCGCCGCCAAGACCTCGACCACCCCGACGAGCTGCGCGTCGACCTCGACCCCGGACCCGAGGTGCCCTTCTCGGAGGTGCGCGCGGTCGCGCTCGGCGTGCGCGAGGTGCTCGACGCGCACGATCTGCGCGGCTATCCCAAGACCTCGGGCTCACGCGGCATCCACATCTACGTGCGCATCGAGCCGCGCGAGAGCTTCGAAGAAGTGCGCCGCGCGGCGCTCGCGCTCGCGCGCGAGGTCGAGCGGCGCATGCCCGGTCGCGCCACGACTCGCTGGTGGAAGGAGGAGCGCGAGGGCGTGTTCATCGACTACAACCAGAACGCCCGTGACCGCACGGTCGCCTCCGCGTACTCCGTCCGCGCGGTTGCCGACGCGCGCGTGTCGTGTCCGCTCGAGTGGGACGAGGTCGCGGACGCCGAGCCCGCGGAGCTGACGCTCGCGACCGTGCCCACGCGCCTGCGCGAGCGCGGCGATCCGTCCGCGAGCATCGACGAGCACGCTGGCAGCCTCGACGGCCTGCTCGCGCTCGCCGCTCGCGACGAGCGCGAGGGTCTCGGCGACGCGCCGTGGCCGCCGCATTTTCGCAAGCAGAAGGGCGAGCCCAAGCGCGTGCAGCCGAGCCGCGCGCGCGACGCCGACGCGGGCGACGCGGGGGAGGGCGAGGAGGTCGCGGCGGGCCATCGACGAGCCGCTCGCCCGCAAGCCGATTCAGAGCATCACGCACTGGCGTCATGCTGACGCCGATCTCTTGGGCGAGCCGGTTCGCATCGAGCCGGGCGCCGGGAGGAAAGCTGCCGTCGCGCAATGTCTCGCGCAACGTTCGGTAGCTACGCTCCATAGCGTGAACCGGGCTCATCTTTCCCGCGCCTGGCCAGCACGGTGTTCGGCGACAGCGTCACGCTGATCGGGGCGTAAGGCGTCAACCGCACCGAAATGGTCCGGTACGTTGTCGCCCAGAAGGACCGACGGGCAGACGCCCTAATAATTGCCGAGGTTGGGTCGATGCTGGGCATAGCCTACCAACGCCGCAAGATCCGGGGGAAATCGGCGCGCGATCGAAGGAGGATAAGCGAGCCATTGGTTCTCGTATGGCTTCAGCCATCCGAGGCAATAGCTGATAATCATCCCGCGTCGGATGCCATCAGACTCGTTGGCGCCGGCGCCATGAAGGGTTGAGCCCAGAAACACGATGGCGGCGCCGGGGGCGCAAGCAGCGACGAGAGGCGCTCCTGGCTCAGCGTTGCGCAGCGCTTCGCGGCCATGGCTGCCGGGATAAATCAGCGTGCCGCCGTTGGCGCGAGTGAAGGGCGTCAGCGGCCACATCACATTGACGAGATATTCGACCTCTCCCTTCACGCCTTGCCACATATCCTGGTCGCGGTGCGGATATTGCCGCGGGGCGCCTGGGTGGAGCTCGATTGCCTGGGCCAGGTTGAGCTGTATGGTATCACACCACGTCCCCAGGGCCTTTTGCGCCAGCGCCATGATCAGGGGGTGCTGGACGAGTGCTGCCATATGGTTGGAGCGTTTGAGCAGGCTGCCAAAGCGCTTCGTCTTGCTGCCGTAGAAATCGCCAGTGCAAAACGGTGTTGCGGCGAACACCGGGTCAAAGTCCGCCGATATCGCTGCGAGTTGTTCGGCCGGAACGAGATCGTGGAGCAAGCACCAGCCATTCGACTGGAGCGCGCTCGCAGCGGCAGCGAAACCCGCCAGGGGGGAAGTGTTGGTTTCGGACATGTTCACCCCCTCGCGCCGAGGGCGCGCCTGTGGCTGGCCTCGATAGTGGTCGCCCGAGACCAGATACCGGCGGTATTGAGGAGCGCCGGTGTGTGATTGCTGATCCGGATGTCGAGCGCGCCAATCATGCCAGACGCGTGGCGTACAGGCAGGCCAAGCGGTCTGCAGTCCCACCCAAGGCTGAGAATCTGCTGCAGCCACGCCATCTCTGCAACACCGGTATAGCGAGCGATCCCCGCGGCCAGGGCGTGCTCGACGATTGCCGTGATCAACTGGTT
>JASLHP010000398.1 GCA_030149625.1 Solirubrobacteraceae bacterium | reverse complement strand
CTACGTCGAGATCCTCCAGGAACCTCTGCGCCGGGTGCGCTAGTCGCAGTCCGAGCCGTCGAACGGCAGGCTCGCGGCGAGGCGGTCTCGCTGCGCGCGGCTCACGTGCGGAGCGCGATCATGCGGGCGGGCATCCACGGTCGTAGCGCGATGGCGTCTGCCCGTCGCGAGCTGGCGTAGCGCCGTGAACACGCCCCAGCGACGGCGACGCGGCTGCGCCGTTGCGGTCGCGTTCATCTCAGCATCCTCGGATCGAGTGTCGGGCCATCACGGCCCGTATCGGCAGCTCAGAGCCGGAGCTTGAGCCCCGGGCGATGCGGATCAGCCGAGCTCGGGTGCCGGCGTGGCCTGCACCTGGGAAGCCCGGGCTTCACGGAAGCCGACGAGGCGCCGCGTGCGCTCGTCGTAGAGCTTCAGTCGCGTCGCCCGCAGGCCGTCGAGGAGCGACAGCGTCGGAACGTCGTGAAGGGCGGGCGTCTGATCGTGAGCCCGCTTCAGGTTGTAGTTGGGAATCAGCGCGTTGAGGTGATGAACGTGGTGGTAGCCGATGTTGCCCGTCGCGAAGCGCAGCGGCGCCGGCAGCCGCAGGTAGGAGCTTCCGCGCAGCGCCGCCTCGGTGAAGCTCCACTCCTCGGCGTCGTCCCAGTAGGCGTCCTCGAACTGATGCTGGACGTAGAACAGCCAGATGCCGATCGCTCCCGCGATCAGTGCCGGCACGAGGAGCACGAGCAGGTAGTCCTCCCAGCCGATCTGCCAGACGAGCAGGCCGATCAGCGCGGCGAGCGCCGCGTCGGTCGCGAGCACGCTCTTGCGCATCCGCGGACGCGCGTCCTTGGAGACGATGCGCGGGCCGATCAGCATCGCGACGATCGGACCGATCCCGAACATGATCAGCGGGTTGCGCGTCAGCCTGTAGACACGCCTGGCTTTCCGGGGCAGCGCTTCGTACTCGGCGACGGTGAGCGTGTGGAGGTCGCCTGTTCCGCGCTTGTCCAGGTTCCCGGCCGTCGCGTGGTGGACGGCATGGTCGTGGCGCCACCGATGGAACGGCACGTACAGGAACAGGGCGATCGAACGTCCCAGCCACAGATTCGCCCGCCGCGAAGGGAGAAACGATCCGTGCGTGCAGTCGTGGAAGACGATGAACGAGCGCACGAGGAAGACCGCGGCCGGCACGGCGAGCAGCACCGCGAGCACGGACTGGCCGAGCAGGAGGTACATCGCGACCGTGAGCGCCACGTACGGGACCACCGAGGTGAGCAGGCACAGGGCGGCGCGTCCGTAGTGGGGAGCCGCGTAGGGGGAGAGCTGATCGCGCCAGCGACGCGCGTCGTCGCTGTGGCTCGCCGCGCCGCTGCCGACAGGCGACTGTCTGTCGCCGATGGCTTCTGTGGGTGCCGCGGCGCCGGTCATCGCTGGGCCATGCGCCGCTTGTTCTGACGCCCCGGCTCACGCGGACCGCGCGGCCGCTCGCCGCCCAAGCCGTCGCTGATGCCGAGCCGCCGTGCCAGGCGGCGCATCTCGTGACGCTCGGCCGAGCCCACCAGGGTCACGCCGATGCCGCTGTTACCGGCGCGGCCTGTGCGCCCGACGCGGTGGACGTAGGTCTGGTGGTCGCCCGGTGGGTCGAAGTTGATCACGTGAGAGACACCTTCGACGTCGATCCCCCGCGCGGCGACGTCGGTCGCGACGAGAGTATCGACATGTCCCGACTGAAAACGTGAGAGGGCCCTGTCGCGCTGGCCCTGTGTCTTGTTGCCGTGGATCGCGACCGACTGGACGCCGCGCGTGTCGAGCCGTTTGACCAGTCGGTCGGCGCCGCGCTTGGTGCGCACGAACACGATCGCTCTTTCGCGCTCGGAGCTGAGCTGCTCGACGAGCGCGTCCAGGCGCTCGTCGTCGCGGACCGCCACGAAGCGGTGCTCCACGAGGGCCTTCGCCGAGTCGGACGGATCGCGATGCTCGTGTGCCACGGCGTCATTTGTGTACCTGGCCGCCAGATCGCCCGCGACGCCGTCGAGCGTGGCGGAGAAGAACAGAGTCTGGCGCGCGTCCGGGCACGCCTTGACGATGCGATCGATCGCCGGGCGGAAGCCCATGTCGAGCATGCGGTCCGCCTCGTCGAGAACCAGCATCTGGATCTTCTCGAGCGTGAAGGTCCGCCGGGCTAGGAGATCCTCCAGGCGCCCGGGGGTCGCGACGATGATGTGCGCGCGCTTTGCCTTCGCGGCCTGGGCCTTGATCCCCACGCCGCCGTAGACGGCCGCGATCCGAAGCCGCTTCGCGCGAGCGAGATCGTCGAGCTCGGCCGTGATCTGAGAAGCGAGCTCGCGGGTCGGCGCGAGCACGAGCGCCGCCGGTCCCTGCCGGCTCGGGTCGAGACCCTCGACGAGCGGGATGCCGAACGCGAGCGTCTTGCCCGATCCGGTCGGCGCCTTGACAAGTACGTCCCGGCCGCCGAGCACGTCCTCGAGGACGAGGCGCTGGACCGGAAAGGGGGCCGTGATACCACGGCGGGACAGGGCGCCGGTGACGGCGCCGGACACGCCGAGATCGGCGAAGGACTGCTTTGACATCGAGTACTCCTGACGGCGCTCGTGGCGCCTGGGGGTTCGGGAAGGCTGGCTGACCCGAACCGCTCAGAGGCGGGACTCAAGCGAGCTGACCTCGCGGCCGAAAACTCCCGACCGCACTGTTGACGGTAACAGAGCATCCCCAAAGGCTGGTTAAAGCGGTGTGACGAGCGGGGAGCGCCGAGATCCCGTCGGACGGTGCGGGGGGGGACCGGGACGAGCGCGATCGGGTTACGCCGCAGCAGACGTGACGATTCAACTGCGCGAGTTCCACATGACCGTCCCTCTCCAAAAGAAAGACGCTCCTGAAGCTGGCAGTGCGACCCTCGGGTTCGCCGATGTGACTGCCTCGACGGTCGCGAACATCGGGCCGGGCGTCGACTTCTACTTCGCCTTCGGCGTGATCGCGGTGACGGCCGGCACGGCGGCGCCGCTCACGATTCTCGCCGCCGGGGTCGCCGTGTTCTTCCTTGCGTTCGTCGCGGCCGAGTTCACGAAGCTGGAGCCGTCCGCCGGCAGCTTCGTCACGTACGTGGAGACGTCGC
>JASLHP010000273.1 GCA_030149625.1 Solirubrobacteraceae bacterium | reverse complement strand
CTGCCTTCGGTGTTGCAGTCTTCCCACTGGTAGCTGTATGCGACCGGTTCGTTGCTCCAGGTTCCGCTGGAGACACCCATCGTGATGCCGACCGCCGGCGACCCCGACAGCGCCGGTTTTACGGTGTTTTTCGGAGGTTCGCTCGTCCACAGTGGTGTCGATGCGGGCGCTCTCGTCAGCTTCAGCAGCCGTCCGACGTTGGCGTCGCCCGCGATCGCGCCGTACGTCAGCGCCCACGTCTCCTGCCCGGGCGGCGTCACCGCCGTGATCAGATCTTCCCCGGGGACGGTCGGGTTCCCGTTTTTGTAGCCGTAGACGGTCTTCAGCGCGGGGGCGATCCGCGGATCCCACTCGGCTCGAAGCCGTCCTCTGGCGTCGTAGGCGTACTGCGCCACGGCGGTCTTCGTCATTTCGCCCTTCGACGGGTCCCAGGCGGTGAAGTAGACCTTCGCCAGATGGCCTTTGGTTTCGCCCCACTGGCTGGGCGCTTCGCCGGTTGCGGTGCTGCTCGTGGCGTATTCGAAGCTCAGCGCGCGACAGCCCTTCGTCAGCGTCGGCGAGCAGCTGGCCGCGGGGCTCGGTTCGCCCACGAGCACCTGCGTCGGCTCGATCACGCCTTCGCTGGTCTTCGTGAACGTGTACTTGACCGGGTTCAAGCCGCCGGCGGCGCTCGCCTGCACGGTCGCGCTCGGGACGAACGCGGCACCGTTCGCGGGTTGCGTGAACGCCGTGTAGTCGCCGGAGGAGTCGCCGATCCTGTATTCCGATTCGCTCGGCTTGCTCAGCGTCTCGGTCTCATACCCCGCGGGCGAGATGAAGCCGCCGCCGGCTTTCGCAGCGAACGTGACCGCGCCCCCGCGCGCGCTCACCAGCGTGACGGCGCCTTCTGGCAATGGCGTCAAGCTCTGCCACTGCCCCGCCGCGGTCGCGCCCGGGACGTTCAGAGACCATTCCGGGCCGAGCATGCCCGTCAGCCCCTGTACGCCGCGCGAGTCATACGTGCGGGTCACGGTGAGCGTCGTTCCCGCGCCCGGGATCGAGACGTCGGTCGGGTTCATTCTGAAGTCCCCCGTCTCGACGTTCACGGCGCCAGGCCCAAGGGGCTCGTACGCCGCTTCGTTGACCGTCACCTCGAACGACTGCGGCGCGGATTCGTTGCCGGCCCAGTCTTTCGCGGTCACCGTCACCACGTGCGTGCCCGCGCCGTAGCTCTGCCCGTTCATCGTCCATTCCCCGCTCAGACCGAAGCAGCCTTCGGCAGGCACCCCTTTCGGGCTGGGACACGCGCTCGCGACCGTGTCGGCGAGTTTTCCGTCGACCTTCACTTCGATGAAGTGGACGCCCGACTGCGGGCTCGCCTTCGAGCCATCTGTGGCGCTGAACCTCAGCGCGTAGTTGCCGCCCCCGATCACGCCGTTCGCGGCTTCCGCCAAGGAGCCGGAAAGCGAGCTGACGACCGGCGGCACTTTGTCGAGATACAGATCGACGCGCGAGGCGACTTTGCTCGCGACGAAGCCCGCGGCGCCGACCGCGATCGGCGCCAGTTCCGACATGCCGGTTTCTTTCAGACCGGACAGGTTGATCGCCGCCGAGCTCATCACGGCCGGACAGCCCGTGAAGCCGTTCTCTGTCGCGCACGAGCTCGATTCTTTGAAGTACGCGCCTTCTTTGTTCCCGGCCGGGATTTCCAGCGCCACTTCCCGCACGCCCATCCCTTCCGATTCGGCTTCGATCGTGAAATTGCTAGGCCCGGTCTGCAGCCACTGCCCTTCATACCCGGCGTGCTTCAGAACCACCCTGCTCGGCGGCGCCGGTTCCCGATACACAACCCTGGCGCTTGTAAACCCGACATAGCTGTAGTTCGTAGTCACGGGTTCGACGGCGGCGACATCGGCCATCGAGAAATACGTGCCTTGGTATTTTTCCTCGCTGCAAAGTTCTTCGTTGATCCCACCACCCTCCTGTGCGCAAAACGCGAGGGCGTCGGAACCAATATTGGCCTTCGTGCGCAAGGGCGAAGGCTTGGTGTCTTCAGCGATACTGCCGTTGAAAGAATACACAGGCAGACTCCCGTTGCTGCCCCCGATTTCTCCCTGCAGTTCCGACTGTTCCGCCAGACCATGAGTCACACCCGTTAGATCAACTCGCGTGACGCCGGCAGACCCCGTTTTGCCCTGAGGGCCCGGAGCTTCGATGTAAAGCTGCCCATAGGAGTCGAATGCAGAGCCGTGCGGCGCAAACGCCTCCAGCAGATGCGCTTCGTCATAAAGTTCGAAGTTCGAGGTGAGCGCAGCATGCCAACCAGCCCACGTTTCGGACCCATTGATCTCGCCATAATACCCAGGTAGCACGTAGATTTCTGGGTCGACCAGAACCGGGAACGCGACCCCTTGCCTCAGGTCGACATGGGTCATAAGAACATTGCCGTTGACCGAATACCAGACCGGCACCGCCACGCCATCTGCAGACATCGCAGTCGCCGGCGGAACCAGCAAGTCGCGTTTACCTTCGACGAGCACTTCCGCTGCGCCAGGCAGCGACGAGCTCAAGCGCAAGCCCGCGCCCGCTGGGAGACGGAACGCCAGTGACTGTTCGCGCGGGCTTTCCTGGGAGCGCAACTGCCACGAGATCGCCGCACCGTCCGGCAACGGTTCAGCCATCAAATCCGTGTCCCGCCCCGCGTTCGCGAACACCACCCGGTTACCAGCCAACACCGGCGCTTCCCCACCAGCAGCCGACACCGGCGCGACGCTCAACCCGTCCGAAAACGCGATCCCTCCCGACGCATGCGTGGAGATCGCGACAGGCACCAATGGGCTCGCCGGTACGTACGCTTCGCCATCGTCGTGCAGCGACAGCGACACGGGCGCCTGCCCCGACCCTTCGCCGGCTAGCAGCGGCACCGTCGAATCGACCACGACATGCTGCCCCCCGCGCAGCTTCTCAGCGACGCTGTAGCGACCGAGATACCGCTCGACCCGAGCACCTTCGCTCGCCCCAGGCGCGGTCCACGCGGGCTCGGCAACATGGAAGTAACGCTCGGCCAGCGCGACTGCCGCACGCCGTCGAAGGCCCTCGTAGCGGGTGCGCGACGCCGCATCCCGGACGAGCCGCGCCCGCGACGGAGGCCTCGAAGCCGCAAAGGGCGATGCCAGTGACATCTGCGGCGGCGGCGGCGGCGCGGCGGGCGCGCTCGCCGCGCGCAGACCGGCCCGCGCCCCCGTCGCGGGCACCAGCCAGAATCCAAGGCCTGCACAGCACAACACGAGCAGCATCAG
>JASLHP010000389.1 GCA_030149625.1 Solirubrobacteraceae bacterium | reverse complement strand
GAGGCGCAGGAGGTCCAGCGCAGCCATCGCGTGCGTGTTCAGCCGCGCGTGCGCGTGCTCGCCTTCACCGACAAGATGCCCGAGATCTTGGCCGCCGCCGACGTGCTCGTGCACTCGACCGGCGGGGTGACGTGCCTGGAGGCGAAGGCGGCGGGCACGCCGGTCGTCTCCTACGGGCTACCGGTGGGGCACGCGCGCCTGAACACCCGCGCGATGGCTTCGCTCGATCTGCTGCGCCTCGCGAACGACACCGACGAGCTGCGCACACACGTCCAGGCGAGCTTCGCCGACGCGAGACCGGGGCGCGATGGCTCGCGCGAGGCGTCGGCGGTGGCTGCCGCCGCCGCCGAGCATCCCGCGGCGGTCGACGTCGTCCTGCAGGCGCCGCGGCGCGTGCAGCCGATTCCCCGCTGGCGACTGCGCGCGGCGGCGCTCGCGACGCAGCTGACGCTGCTGGCGCTGCTTGGCTCGTGGATGATGTCGACCGACGAGGTGACCGCGGTCGCCGACAAGCTGCTGCACGTCCACGAACTCGTCCACGTCACCACCACGCAGCCCGACGTCGGCGTGATCGTGCACGCGCCGGCGGGCGACATCGCCTCGGTCGCGAGCGCGCTCGCGAGCAAAGGCATCCACGTCTCGTTCGCCGATGACTCCGGCGTGCCTTCACGCGCGCGCATCAGTGACCTGCGCCGCTTGAGCGACCAGCTGTTGCCGGAGATCTCCGGCGGTGCGCTGTTCCACTGGGTGCGCACGCGCGGCGTGCTGCGCTCGCAGGCGCGCGCGCTGGGGCTCGGCCACCGCTTCTACTTTCTGCGCCCGTTCGGCGGGCTGTCGGTGGGCGAGATGGTGCTGGCGCGCACCGACGGGGCGATCCCCGTCAAGGGCAGGCTGCAGCTGAGCGCGACGGGCGCGTTGCCTCAGCGGCCGATGCGCGCCGGCGACGTGCTCGTGGTCGAGCTCGACGGGTCCTCGGCATCGCTGCGCGGGCTCGAGCGCATAATCGCCTGGCTGGGATCCTCGGGACTCGGAGCAGAGCCGCTGTCATGGCTGATCGACGCGCCTGGCTCGCCTTCCATCAGGGCAAGCAGCACGGGCGAGCGCGCCAGCAGCGCCGCCCCCGCGATCAGCGCCGCCAGCGAGACGATCAGCGGCACGCCCGCGAGCGGCGTCGTGCCGAGGCGCTCGCCGAACAGCACCGGCGCGAGCGCCACCGGCACGACCGTCTGAGTCACGAACACCACGGGCGCGACCTGGATCGCCGGACGTTCCTGCAGGGCACTCGTCTCGCTGAGCACGCCGACCGCCGACGCGGCGGCCGTGGACAGACCCCACAGCACCGCTACCACCAGATGGTGCGCCGAGAGATCGTCCGCGGCGAGCTTCGTCGCGACGCCGCTCCAGCCGAACGCGAGTCCTGCGCAGATCATCGTCAGCTCGGCGATCGAATGGCCTAGTGCGCGCAGCAGGTACGGCAGCAGGCTCACGACGGCGAGGCCGACGAGCACGAACGTGATCGTCAGCTGCTCTCCCGGCTGGCTGACGCTGCGCGCGGGCGCGAACAGGCCAGCCCCGAGCACGCCGATCACGATCGCGAGCACCGCGAGGTGCTCAGCGCGGCCCGCGTGCTCGTCCAGCATGCGCTCGCCGAGCAGCAGCAGCACGAGCAGTCCCGCCGCGAGCGCCGGCTGAACCACGACCAACGGCGCAAGCAGCAGCGCGACGACCTGCAGCGGCCAGCCGAGGATCGACAGGCCCGTGCCCAACATCCAGCGGGCGCGCCTCAGCAGCCCCCAAACGAGCGCCACACGCAGGTGCTCATCGCGCGGCGTCTCCCTGGCGTCCATCGCCTGCAGCGCGATCCCTAGGCTGTAGAGAGTGGACGCGCCCACCGCCGCCGCGATTCCCAGCACGAGATCGACCATGTCCGCTGACGATCATCGCACTCACAGGGCACACATCGCCGGCGCGCTCACGGCGGCCGCGGCCGTGAGCTACGCGCTGCCCGCGCTGGCCGGCGCTCGCCCGGTGTTCGTGCCAGGCTCACCGGCTCCCATCTGGCCCGCGCTGCGGCGGCTGCTCGGCGTCGAGGATCGCACGAGCACCGGTCGCGGCTACGCGCTCACGTTCGACGACGGGCCCCACGCCCAAGGGACGCCCGCGGTGCTCGAGATCCTCGCGCGCGAGCGTGCGCGCGCGGCGTTCTTCCTGGTCGGCGAGCAGGTGCTGCGCAACCCCGCGCTCGCGCGCGAGATCGCCGACGCGGGACACACGATCGCCCTGCACTGCCATCGCCACCGCAACCTGCTGCGCCTGTCGCCGTCGCAGGTTCGCGACGACATCGCGCGCGCCGAAGACGCGATCGTCACGCACACCGGCCGCTCGCCGACGCTGTACAGGCCTCCCTACGGAGTGCTGAATGCGTCCGCGCTGCGCGTGGCGCGCGCGCGTGGCTGGCGCACGCTGCTGTGGAGCCATTGGGGCCGCGACTGGGAGGCTCGCGCGAGCCCCGACGCGATCGCCGCGCGCGTCACCGACGGCGCCGCGCAGGGCGCGGTGCTGCTGCTGCACGATGCGGATGACTACTCCGCTCCAGGGTCTTGGCGGCGCACCGCGCGGGCGCTGCCGCGGGTGCTCGCGACGCTCGCCGAGCGTGGCCTTGCGCCCGAGCTGCCCTGAGCCGGGCGGCGGCACGCGTTCAGCGCCCGCGAACAGCCGGGACGGGCAGATAACATCGACGGCTTGTCCACCGTGGCACCGGTCGACGCGCGCGGTTCCGCCGCGGCGATTTCACCAGCGACAGCGCTGCCGCGCGTGCACGTGCGCCCACGCTGGTGGCTAGAGGGGTTGACGATCGCTTGGCTGTGCTGGGTGTACGACGCGATCACGAACCTGGCGCCGCTGCGCCTGCACGCGGCGCTCGCCCACGCACAGGACGTGCTCGACCTCGAGCGCACTCTGCACATCGACCCGGAGCACGCACTCGATCGCTGGCTCGCCGGGCACAGCACGCTCGGGCTGGTGGTCTCCGACTACTACGACAACGCGCATTTCGTGGTGACGCTCGGGCTGCTCGGCTTCCTGTGGTGGCGGCGAGCCGACATCTATCGGCCGCTGCGCAACGCGCTCGTGCTCGTCAACGTGCTCGCGTTCGTCGTGTTCTGGCGCTTCCCGGTCGCACCGCCGCGGATGCTGCCGGGGTTCGTCGACGTGGTCGCCTCGACTCACGCGGTCGGCTCGTGGCACACGGGCGCGCTCGCCTCGCAGGCGAACCAGCTGGCGGCGATGCCGTCGCTGCACATAGCGTGGGCGGCGTGGTGCACGGTGGTCGTGTGGCGCATCGCCTCGCGCCGCTGGCTGCGCGCGCTCGCTGTCCTGTATCCGTTCGCGACCGCGTTCGCGGTCCTGGCGACGGGCAACCACTTCGTGCTCGACGTGCTCGGCGGGCTCGCGACGATCGCGATCTCGCTGCTGCTCGTGCGCGTCGCGGAAGACGGATGGCGCCGGCTGGGGAGCGGGATCGGCCGCGAGCGGCCGGCTCCGGCGCGATCCGAACACGCGTAGCGCTTGTCACAAACTTGTTACGAAGTACAAGACCAGGTAGACTGGCCTCGCCGTCGCAGACTGTTGAGGGACACTCCGATGGCTCCGCCGCGTCACCTCGCGGGGACAATGTTTCTTATAGGGTGGGGCCGTTACCGGAGATGCCGCGACAACGACTGACAAATAGCGCCGCAGGCGCGAGCTCGTCGCGCGCGCGTCGATCCGACGGGTAACACGGCGACGT
>JASLHP010000385.1 GCA_030149625.1 Solirubrobacteraceae bacterium | reverse complement strand
CCGACGTCTTCCTCACGGGCGACACCGGCCTGTACGGCTTCGCGCCGGCCGAACACAGCGCCGCGTCAGCTCACGCGCGCGCCCGCGTCACGAGGACGAGCTCCCGACGCAGGACCCGCCCGCCGCGAAAGCGCGGCTGAGCGAGAAGCGCGCCGCGACCACCGCCGGCCCGCTCGTGCGCAGATCGACCAGCGTCCACCCACCCGGCGCCGGCGCCACGCAGCCGGCGCCACGCGTCAGCGTCAGGTAGCGCGTGAAGTGCACACGCACTACGAAACCGCCCGGCGCGCGCGCGTCGAGCGCGAACGAGTCGTGCCCCAACGACGTCAGGCGGCCGGGGCCGGTGAGGAGCGGTGTGGCGCCGATCACCTTGAAGATGCGCCAGTGCGTGCTCCTGAGCACTTCGCGCAGATACGGCAACCCGCGGCGGATCAGCACCCCCTCCTGGGCGCTCGACGGATCCAACGGCGCGTCCGGCAGCGCCACGTAGGACACGGCCTGTTGGCGCAGCCAGCGCGCGTAGGCCGCCACCGTCAGACCGTGCTCGAGCAGCGCTCCCTCGTAACGAGTTTCCATCTGCTTGTCCCAGCCGCGCGCCAGCGACACTGACGGCGCCAGCAGCGCCGCCTCCCAGTGCGAGCGCGTCAGCGGCACCTCGAGGCGCACCGGCGAGCCCGGCGGCGACTCGACACTCGCGACGAAGCGCTCGACCGGCGCGTAGTAGGAGGCGCTCGTCGCGTCGCTGCCTGCGACCGCGAGCGTCTCGCGCGCCGGGCCCCACACGACCCATACCGCGATCGCGCACAGCGCCAGCGCAGAAACCGGCGTCAGGCGCGCATCCGCGCCTGACGCGCCGAGCCGCGCGCACAGCAACAGCGGCGCCGCCAGCAGCACCGCGTAGCGCTCGACGTTGCTGCCCACCGGCGAATGCACCGCCACGCACGCCACGCACGCGAGCGCATACACGCACGCACCGATGCGCAAAAGCCGCGCCTGACGCGGCAGCGCGCACAGGAACGCGCCCACTACGAGCATCGTCGCCGCGAACGACAGGATCGGATACGGCTCCCAACCGCCTTCCGGGAACAGCGCGGCGGTCGCGAGCACGACGATCGCGGCTGGCCCCGCCGCCACGAGCAGCGTCCGCGGCGATCTACGCGCGAGCGCCACCGACAGCGCCGCGAGACCCAGCAGCGCGCCCGCGACCGGGCTCGCCGCCGCGCACAGCGCCGCCAGCACGCCCGCCCGCCACCAGCGCTCGCGCGCGAGCGCCAACCCCGCCGCGAGCGCCAACGAGACGCCCAGCGCGAACGTCAGGCGGCCGATCCACACGTCGCCTAGCGCCGCCACCGCGAACGTCGTCGCGCCCCACCGCGCGGCGCTGCCATACGCGAGGCGCGCGAGGCGCTCGAACAGGACGCTCGAGGCGAGCACGCACATGGCCCCCAGCAGCCGCACTCCCGCCAGCGCCGCCAGCGGCGGGTAGATCAAGCTGTAGCTCAGCAGGTCGTGACCCGCATACCAGTGCTCGTCCCACACGGCGAGGCCGGCCTCGCGAAACAGGCTCACGCGGTACACCTGCGCCGCCAGATCCGGCGTGCGCGGATCGACCGCCAGCCACACCGCGATCAGCGCGAGCGTCCACAGCGTCAGCGCGAGCGACGACCGCGGCACCGACGCACCGATCGAGCTCTCGCTGTCAAGATCGACCGGGGTCCGATGTGCTACCCCACCGGACCCCGGTACAGCCGCCGTGATCACGGCGGGATCGCACGACTTCAAACAATCCGCGCGCCCGGAAGTAGCTGTGCTTCGACTGGGCACGCCAAGATAATGACGCCCATGACCACCGTCGCCCCCAGCTCCTTGCCGCCTCGCCTGCCGCCAAGCGCGCGCAGCTTGGCCCGAGCGGCGCCGATCCTCGCCGCGATTTGCATCGCGCTCGTGCTCGCCGGCTGCGGCACGAGCGAGCCGCGTCCGATTCTCGCCGGCGAGCTCGCCGAAGCGCAGACGTTCCCCTACTACCGCGTCTACTGGGTCGGGCCGCGCTTCGACGGGCAACCGCTGTCGGCCGCCGACGGCCTGCGCAGCTACATCGATTCGGTCGGCGACAGCGTCTATTACGGCGACTGTGTCCAGGGCAAAGGCATCCTCGGCGGCGGCAGCTGCGAGCTGCCGCTGCAAGTCACGACCGTCATCTACGGACTGCACTCGAACGAGGCGCTGGGCACACAGCGCAACATCCTCGTGCGCGGCGTGCCTGCGACGGTCTACGACGAAGGGCGCGCGATCGAGATCTATAGCGGCAGAGTCGCGATCGACCTGTTCTCCGACAGCTTCGCCCACGCGCTGCGCGCGAGCGAAGAGCTGTATCCGCTGAACGCGCCCGGCTCCAGCGCGGGCGCGCTGCCGCCGCCCGTCTACTGCCCCGGCCTGTACGGTGCCGTCAGCGCGAGCGTCGCCCGCGTGATGGCCGATCTGCCTCACCGCGCCTGCCAGCACGCCGCCGCGGAGAACGCGTACATCAAGGCGGTCACCGGCTAGATGCAGGACTCCGGCGGGGTGTAGGACGCGAGCAGGCCGCTCAGCCGGGAGCCAGCGGCGCTGCCGGCTTGCCGATCTCGCGGCGCAGGCTCAAGAACGCGATCGAGCCGATCACCGCCGGCACCCACAGCGAGATCGCGCGGTAGATCACGACCGCTCCGATCACCACCGCCGCCGGACGCGTGTCGAACAGCAGCAGCATCCCGACGAGACCGCCTTCGACCGCGACGAAGCCGCCCGGCACCGGCAGCGAGTTGGCGAGCATGCCCACGAGGTAGGCCATCGCGACGACCCAGAACGACGGCGCGTGGCCAAATGCCGCGAGGCACGCATACAGCACGAGGTTGTCGAACAGCCAGTAGCCGACCGCGCCCAGCAGTCGCCAGACGTGCGCGCGGATCATCTCCAGCGCGTCCTGCACGCCTCCGCCCACCGCGAACAGCGCGACCGCGACGCGGCCTTGCCGAGAGCGCCTGCGCGCCGCGGCGCGTCTCGCCCACGACGCGATCGCAAGCGTCGCGGCGATCGCCGCGAGCGCCACCGCCGCCGGCAGCAGCGTCAGCAGCGGGTCGCGCGAGCCCGGAATCGTCCCGAGCCACATCGGCACGCCGATCACGACGACGGCGGCGACGTTCACCACGCTCGTCATCACGAACACCAGCACCGAGCGCTTCGCGATCCGGTCCACGGGAAAGCCCTTGCTGCGCAGCACCCACGCTCCCAGCGCGATCCCCGCGAGGCCGCTCACGGATACGACCGAGTTGACCGCGAGCTCTGCGAGCGACAGGCGCGAGCTCAGGCTGCGCCCGACGCGGCCGAAGACGAGGTCGAACAGGACCACATAGCCGACGCACGACAGCATCTCGAGCGCAACCCCTGCCGCCACCCACGCAAAGCTCGCTTGCTCGATGCGATCGGTCGCTTCGTCCAATCCGGGGACGCCGAGCAGCAGCGCCGCGATCAGCGCGAAGAAGATCGCGAGGCTGATGATGCTGTTACGCAGCGTGCGCGATTGCGCCGCCCACGCCTCCGCGCTCTCGTGCGGCACGGTCTGCTCTTCGGCGATGACGCCTCTCCCGTCCGATTCTTAGCGATCTCTTCGAATTTCCTTCAACCGGCGTACCCGGCATCCGTCACGCTAGCCTGATTACTGCGCTTTCCACGTCCATCCCGGCGCCCGCGTCGGCGCCGGCCGCCCGCGGCGGCGCCTCGATCATGACCGAGCAAGCACGCATACTGGTCGTCGACGACGAGCCCGCCGTGCAGAGCGCTCTGTCGCGGGCGCTGACGCTCGAACACTACGCCGTGACCAGCGCGCGCGATGGACACGACGCGCTCGAGCGGCTCGGCTCGGCGCCCTATGAGGCGATCATCCTCGATATCGCGATGCCGCGCATGGACGGCCTCGAGGTCTGCCGGCGGCTGCGCGAAGGCGGCGACACCACGCCCGTGTTGATGCTCACCGCGCGCGGTGAGGTGGACGACCGCGTCGCCGGACTCGACGCTGGCGCCGACGACTACTTGATCAAGCCGTTCGCGCTGCGCGAGCTGCTCGCGCGCATCCGCGCGCTGCTGCGCCGCGCCGGCGACGAGGACGGCAAGGAGGAGTCGCTCGTATTCGCGGACCTGCGCCTGGATCTGCGCGCGCACGAGGCGTGGCGCGGCGAGCGGATGCTGGCGCTCACGCGCACCGAGTTCCTGCTGCTGGAGCTGTTCCTGCGTCACCCCCGGCAGGTGCTCACGCGCTCGACGATCTTCGAGAGCGTGTGGGGCTATGACTTCGGCTCGAGCTCCAACTCGCTAGGCGTGTACATGGGCTATCTGCGCCGCAAGACCGAGGTCGGCGACGAGCCGCGCCTGCTGCACACCGTGCGCGGCGTCGGCTACGTGCTGCGCACCATGCCATGAGCTTTCGCCGGCGCATCACGATCGTCTCCGCCGCCGCCGTCGCGATCGCCGTCGTGCTCGCGTCCGTCCTCACCTACGCGCTCACCTCCCACCAGCTGCCCAGCCTGGTCGACGCGCAGCTGCGCGAACGCGCCCGCGCCCGCGACGGGCTCGTGCGAGCGCTCGACGCCAAAGGTCTCGGCGGCGACGCGCGCCGGCGCGCGCGCCTGCAGCTCGCCGCCGAAAGGCTGCTCGGCTCGCCACCGTCGTCGTCCGCCGGCACCCCGTCCGCCAGCACTACCTCCGCCGGCTCCACCGCCTCCGCCGGCTCCACCGCC
>JASLHP010000302.1 GCA_030149625.1 Solirubrobacteraceae bacterium | reverse complement strand
TCTAGACCTCGACGACGACTGGCAGCACCATCGGCCGCCGCTTGAGTCGGTCGTAGACGAGCTTTGCCATGTCGTCGTGCAGCATGTCCTGCACGACGTCTGTCTCTGAGATGCGGTCCTTGGCGGCGCGCTCGCCCGTGTCCTCGACGGTCGAGCGGATCTCCTCGACGAGCTCGTCGGCCTCGTCGCGGAACGGCACGCCGCGGACGATCACCTCGGGGTCGGCGACCGAGCGCCCGTCCTGCTCGGCGATCGTCACGACGACGATGAAGATCCCGTCGGCCGAGAGCATCCGCCGGTCGCGCAGCGCGACGTCGGCCATGTCGCCGATCTCGACGCCGTCGACGAAGATCATCCCCGACTGCTCGGCCGCGCCGAAGCGCGCGCCGCGCTCGTCGATGTCGAGCGGCAGGCCGTTTTCGCCCTGGAACGTGTCCTCCGGCGGGATGCCGACGTCCTGCGCGAGCTGCGCGTGCAGCCGCAGCCGCTTGAAGTCGCCGTGGAACGGCATCACGTAGCGCGGCTGGGTGAGGTTCAGCATCAGCTTGACCTCCTCCGCGTAGCCGTGCCCCGAGGCGTGCACCGGCGCCTCGCGCGGCGTCACCACGTGGCAGCCGATGTGGTAGAGCCGGTCGATCGTCTCGTTGACCGCGCGCTCGTTGCCCGGCACCGGCGTCGCCGAGAAGACGACCGTGTCGCCGCGGCGCAGCTGCACCTGCGGATGGTCGCGGTAGGCCATGCGCCGCAGCGCCGAGAGCGGCTCGCCCTGTGAGCCCGTCGAGATGATCACGATCCGCTCGTCCGGCAGGTCGTCGATCTCGCGCGGCCCCACGAGCATCCCCTCCGGCACCTCGATGTGATCGAGCGAGCGTCCGATGCCGACGTTCTTGCGCATCGAGCGCCCCACCAGCGCGACCTTGCGCCCCAGCTCGTGCGCCGCGTCGACCACCTGCTGCACGCGGTGGATGTTCGACGCGAAGCTCGTCACCACGATGCGGCCCTCGCAGCGCGCGAAGACCTCCTGCAGGTGCGGTCCGACGACCGACTCCGAGGGCGAGAAGCCGTCGCGGTCGACGTTCGTCGAATCGCCGCACAGCAGCAGCACGCCCTCGCGGCCCAGCTCCGCCAGGCGCGAGATGTCCGCCGGCTGGCCGTCGACGGGGGTCTGGTCGAACTTGTAGTCGCCGGTGATCAGCACCGTCCCGAGCTCCGTCCCGATCGCCACCGCGCTCGAGTCCGGAATCGAGTGCGTCATGTGGATCATCTCGAGCTCGAACGGCCCCAGATCGAACGCGTCGCCCGGCGCCACGTCGTTGAGCTCGACGTCGCGCAGCTTGTGCTCCTCGAGCTTCGAGCGCGCCATCGCCATCGTCAGCGGACCGCCGAACACCGGCGGGGTCTCACCGTGGCGGCCCAGCTCGCGCAGCACCCACGGCAGCGCTCCCAGGTGATCCTCGTGACCGTGCGTCACCACGATCGCCTCAATGTCGCGCGCGCGCTCGCGCAGGTAGGAGAAGTCCGGCAGCACGAGGTCGATGCCCACCATCTCCGGCGTCGGGAAACGCAGCCCGACGTCGACCACGAGGATGCGGTCGTCGTGCTCGACGACCGTCATGTTCTTGCCGATCTCCCCCAGCCCCCCCAGCGGGAGGACTCGCACCTTCGCGCTCACGCGGTCGGCGCCGATGCCGGCGATGCAGATGACGTATCGGCGCTCAGCAGGCCGTGGCGGGTCAGCATCGCGCGCACGACCGCCAGCTCGTCCTCGGTCGCCTCCACGATCGGCAGCCGCACACCGCCCGTCTCGCGCCCGAGCAGGTTCAGCGCCGCCTTCACGCACGTCGGGCTCGACGTCAGGAACAGCGTCTCGTATACGTCTCGCAACGACTCGTCGATCTCGGCGCGGCGCTCGGGCTCGTCGACCATGCGGCGCTGCACGTCTCCGACTATATGGCTCGCGACGAGGATCCCGCCGGCGCCGCCGATGTCCAGCGTGCGCGCGAAAGTCGCGTCATCGCCCGCATACACGTCGAGTCCGTCGATCAACTGCAGCTCGTCGGGGTTCGCCTGCTTGACGCCCTCGATCCCCTCGATCTGCGCGAGCTCCGCGAGCAGCTCGGGACCGATGTTGGTGCCCGTGCGCCCCGGGTGGTTGTAGAGCAGGATCGGCTTGTCGGTCGACTTCGCGATCGCTTCGTAGTGGCGCCTCAGCCCCAGCGGGCTGGGCTTGTTGTAGTACGGCGTCACGCTCAGGATCGCGTCGATCCCCATCGCGCTCGCGCGTTCGGTCAAGAACACCGCGTGGCGCGTGTCGTTGGTCCCGGCGCCCGCGATGATCGTCGTGCCCGGCGGACGCTCGCGCGCGGCGAGCTCGATCAGACCCAGCTGCTCCTCGTCGGTGAGCGTCGAGGCCTCGCCCGTCGTGCCCGCGACCACGAAGCCGTCGGAGCCGTGCTCGGCGAGGTCGCGCATGAGCGCGACGAACGCCTCCTCGTCGACTCGCAGGTCAGCGTCGAACGGCGTCACGATCGCCGTCAGGATCGTCCCCAGGTTCCTCATCGCAGCCATTATCACACGCCTCCCGACCCATCGAACAGCAGATGCTCCAGACCAACCGTCGGCGACTGCGGCAGCTGTGCGATCCGCCTCACCGCCAGCAGCACCCCCGGCATGAACGACTCGCGATCGATCGAGTCATGGCGGATCGTCAGCGTCTGCCCCAGATCGCCGAGGATCACCTCCTGGTGGGCAACCAGCCCCGGCAGGCGCACCGAGTGGATCGGCGGCTCCGCACCGCCGCTCGCCGCGGCCATCAGCATCGCCGTTCGCGCCGCCGTGCCGCTCGGCGCGTCGAGCTTGCCGTCATGGTGGAGCTCGATGATCTCCGCCTTCGCCATGTGCCGCGCCGCCTCCGCCGCGAAGCGCATCAGCAGCACCGCGCCGATCGCGAAGTTCGGCGCGACCAGCGCCTTCGCGCGGGGCTCCGCGGCGCACGCGCGGCGCAGCTCCTCGAGATCGAAGCCTGTCGTGCCGATCACGACGTGCACGCCCGCGCGCAGACACTCCAGCGCGTTCGCCAGCGCGACGTCGGGCTGCGTGAAGTCGACGACCACGTCCGCGTCCCCCAGGACCTGCGCGAGCGTCGTCGCCCGCGCCGGATCGGCGCGGCCTGTGAGCTGCATGTCCTGCGCGCCCTCCACCGCGGCGCAGACCGCCTGGCCCATGCGTCCCGCGGCGCCCGCCACCGCCACCCGGATCATGCCGCCGCCCACGTCGCGCCGCCCACGCGGATCAAGCCGCGATCCCTTCCAGCGGCGCGAGCGCGCTGCGCAGCGCGTCCTCGTCGGGACCGATCGCCGCGACCGAGAGCGCCGCGAAGCCGAACAGCTCCTCCGCGAGCGCGCGCACGTCATCGACGCCGACCGCGTCGATGCGCGCGATGATCTCCTCGACCGAGAGGATCGGCAGATCGCACAGCAAGGAGCCGCCGAGGCGGTTCATGCGCGCCGCCGTGGACTCCAACGAGAGCACGAGGCGCCCC